>DATIRG010000472.1:0-4556 GCA_035470005.1 Lutibacter sp.
TTGCGTGCAATCCCATTTTAGAATCGCCCATTTCGCCTTCAATTTCACTTTTTGGCGTTAATGCAGCTACCGAGTCAATCACCACAATATCAACAGCGCCTGAGCTGATTAAATTGTCGGCAATTTCCAATGCTTGTTCACCATAATCAGGTTGGGAAATAATTAAATTATCAATATCAACGCCTAAATTTTTAGCGTAAAAACGGTCAAAAGCATGTTCTGCATCAATAAATGCTGCGATACCGCCAGCTTTTTGTGCTTCAGAAATCGCATGCAAGGCCAACGTTGTTTTCCCAGATGATTCAGGTCCGTAAATTTCAACAACCCTTCCGCGCGGATAACCGCCAACGCCCAAAGCGATATCCAATCCCAATGAACCCGTTGAAATGGCTTCAATATCACTTATGGCAACATCGCCCATTTTCATCACTGTTCCTTTTCCGTAGGTTTTGTCTAATTTATCAAGTGCTAATTGTAACGCTTTTAATTTCGCTACTTTTTCTTTGTCGTCTGCCATAATTATAATAAAATGAGTTAAAATAGTTTGCCGCTAAATTATAAAAAAGTATGGTAGCTTTTACCATCTAAAAAAAATAAGTATGAACAAAAAATACCGTTTAAACCAAGTTTTGCAGTTTTGCGTATTGCAACAACACCACTGTTTTTGCATCGTTTATTGCCCCTGTTGATATCATTGTTAAAGCGGTTTCAAAATTAATTTCGAGCACTTCAATTTCTTCATGTTCAGCTTCTAAACCGCCGCCGTCGCTTATTTTCATGGCATCGCTATACTCAGCAATAAAATAATGTATTTTTTCGGTCACGGCTCCCGGTGTCGAAAACAATTCGAATACTTTTTTCGGATTGCTTATTTTAAAACCTGTTTCCTCTTCAACCTCTTTTATGATGCAGGCTTCAGGATTGTTTTCATCCAACAAACCGGCACAAACCTCAATCATCATTCCGGTAGCATTGCCATTTAAATAACTTGGCATCCTAAATTGTTTGATGAGTATTACGGTTTTTTTAGCGGGATTGTAGAGTAAAATCGCAGCGCCATCGCCGCGGTCGTAACATTCACGACTTTGTTCTTGCCAGCTGCCGTTATTTGTTTGAAACTCAAAATCGACTTTATCAAGTTTGTAATGTGCGTTCGACAAATTTTTAATGCCAATGATTTTTACTTTTGAATTGTTCATTTTATTGGTTTTTTATCATAGCAATATGCGGAATGTCATCTTCTAAATATCCTTCGCCAACCTGAACAAATCCGTGCGATTCGTAAAATTTTTTCAAATACAATTGTGCAGATATTTTTATGGAAGTTTCTTTAATATAAGTTTCAACTGCATCCATTGAATGTTGAAATATGATGTGCCCATAACCAAATTTACGCTCATTTTTAGCAACCACAACGCGTCCGATGCTTGCTTTTTCAAAATAATCGCCCGGTTTAAAAATTCGACAGTAAGCCACAATTTTATCGTTTTTAAATCCGATGACATGAAGCGCTTTTTCATCTTTTCCGTCGATATCCTGGTACACGCAATTTTGCTCCACCACAAAAACTTCGGCACGCAATTGCAAAATATCATAGAGTTCTTTGGTTGATAATTCTGAAAATGATTTTGTTAAAATAGTAAGCATTTTTTAGTCTTGTATTATAATTTCTTTAAGGTCATTTCTTTTAAATTCGGGCTGCAAATTACAATGTTGGATATGAAATTTTTCGAACAACAATTTTTCGACTGCCTCACAAACCAAATCAAATTCAGATAATTTAATGTCGTTTTCAAATTCTAAATGCGCTTCAAAATGACATTCGTGGTCGTTCAATTGCCAAATATGAATATGATGGATATTTTTTACGCCCGATACTTTTTGCACTTCATCAACAACTTCCTTTATTTTTATGTGTGAAGGCGCAAAAAGCATCAATATTTTTAAGGAATCGATTAAAATTCGCCAGCTCATAAAAATTAAATAGACAGAAATCAGTAAGGTTAACAAGGCATCAATCCAATAAATCTGATAATATTTCATCAGTAAACCTCCAATTAGAACCGCTACTGAGGTAAGCATATCCGATAATAAATGTAGATAGGCGCTTTTCATGTTCATGTTGCTTTTTGCATCATTTTTTAGCAACAAAACACTCAGCCCATTTGCGGCAATTCCTAAAATTGCCAGCCAAATCACCAAATTGCTTTCTATTTCCTTAACTTCATAAAAACGTTTAATCGCTTCAATACCTAAAAAAACTCCAATCACAATTAACGATGCGGCATTAAAAAAAGCGGCAATCATTTCGGCTCTTTTATAGCCAAAAGTATATTCGAGGGTTTGCAGTTTTTTGCGCGTAAGCAAATTGGCTGCGTAACTGATGATTAAAGAAACAACATCTGAAAAGTTATGGACCGCATCAGAAATCAACGCCAAACTTCCCGAAACAAGGCCACCAATAATTTGAGCTACTGTTATGACAATGTTTAATATAATGGAAAAAAGTAAATTTTTACCAGTTAAGGTCGGATGTTCATGACTATGGTTTTGACCCATTTTTCAATTACGATTTACGATTTGTTTAAGGTTTGGAGTTTCACGTTTAAAGTTAATATAAGTCTAAACGTATAACATATCAATATATAGTTAGCAAGGTATTTTATCAATTCTGGTTTGGTGCCGTCCGCCTTCAAAATCAGTTGTTAAAAAAATATCAACAAAATCCAAAGCTTGTTGTGCAGTAACAAAACGTGCCGGAATGCTCAATATATTGGCGTTGTTATGGGCGCGGGCAAGTGCCACCAATTCATTGTTCCAGCAAAGTGCCGCTCTAATTCCCTGATGTTTATTGGCTGCCATTTGTGCGCCGTTTCCGCTGCCGCAAATGGTAATTCCAAAATCAGCCTCACCGCTTTCCACTGCATTTGCAACAGGATGAATGGTGTCCGGATAATCCATACTTTCATCTGTGTCAGTTCCAAAGTTTAGCACTTTGAATCCTTTTTTTTCAAGCAATTTGATAATTTCAAATTTGTGTTGGGTTCCTGCGTGATCGTTTCCTATTGCAATAGTCATAACTCGGTTTTTTAATACATTATAGGTTACAAAAGTACAAATTCATAGTTATTAACCTTGAAAAATATAATTGTTAATAGGATTTTTTAATTTATTGATTTACAACTGCTTTATCAAAAAATGGAATTGTGAATAACTTGATGTTTAATAATGAAAACTATATTTTGAAATATGAAGTGAATATTGTAATGCCAAAATTGATAATTGCTGTGCAACTTTTTTTATCTTTTTTTAAATTTAGTTTTGAACAATTTTTTAGGCCATTATGAACATTTTGAAATGAAATACTTATTAAAAAAACGTAAAATTATACTGTTTTAAAGATTGTTTATAACCTATTTAATTTAATTGATTTTTAATGTATTATATTTTGATAAACTGTTTATATCTTTTAATAAGTGAACCTAAAAAATTAAAATCAACAAATTTATTGCACTTATGAACACACTATAACCAACACCAATAGTTTTTAAAATTTTAAAAAAATCTTTTTATTATACTATTAGATGTTGATAACATTAAAACTTAAAAATTAGGAACAATAAAATTAAAAGAGCCTGGCAGTATTTCAGCTTCAAAACTTCCTGAACCTACTAATTCCCCATCGGCCTGAATATAGGTTATTTGCGTATCCAAATCAGTTACTTTTAATGTAGAAGTCTTATAATTTTTCACCAATTTGTGATTTGTGATGTTGCCATTGAACAATCCGCCAATATTTCTTAAAATCGTTATTAAATTTACTTTATTGATGTGGGAAATGTCAAAAAGTCCGTCAGTTGGATTTGCATTTTGCGTCAGTTGCATTCCGCCGCCAGAATATTTGCAGATACCGATTAAAAGCATCAGTGTTTTTTCTTTAATTTCAATGTCGTTAAATTTAATTTCCAAGTTGCTTTTTTTATACGTGGCAATGCTCAGTAAAGCGCCTGTTAAATATGCCAAAAATCCTAAATATTTAAATTTATGCACCTTATTTACCACAAAACCATCAAAACCAATACCTGCCAAATTATTAAAGTAAACGGTTGAATTGTTTTCATTAATTGATAATTTTCCAATATCCTGTTTTATGGTAAATTCCGCTTTAAGCGTTTGAATCGCTTTTTTATAGTCATTTGAAATCTTATAGGTTTTTACCCAATCATTTGCAGTTCCAACCGGTATAATTCCAAGTTTTATTGCTGATAAATTTGGCGGATTTATACTTAAAATTCCGTTCACAATAGTATGCAAAGTCCCGTCACCGCCAACACAAATAAATTTTGTGATTCCTTGTTCCAATGCATTTTTAAGCAATATTACCGAATGTTTTTTATGTTCGGTAAAGGCAAAATCAAAACAGAATTCTTGATTTTTTAATTCATTATAAATGGGTTTCCATTGCTTTTTTGCTACACCATTTCCTGATGTAGGATTTATAACAACATACCATTTAGCACCCATAACAGTCATCGATTTTAAAGTTTTAAAAATAC
>DATIRG010000473.1:0-1953 GCA_035470005.1 Lutibacter sp.
ACGCATCATTCAAATCTTGACCTTTTGGAATATGTTCATGAAGATGACATTAAGAAAAATGCTGTGATTCTAGCCTGGACTATTTATTCTTTAGATCAGATGAAAGAAAAAATCCCCAGAAAGAAAAATAACCACCAGTAATAACATATATAAAATAGCGATATTGGTGCTTACACTTAAGTTTAACAATAAAACAAAGGTTAGTTATAAACTGATAATTTAGTGTTTAAAACCCGCTACTTTTTATATACCAAACGTTAAACAACTATAGATATCTAAGACAAAAAAAATGCATGGCCAGGCATTTTTTGATTTATAAGAATCCGAAAACAATTTCCTCAAAATACAGTAAACAAAAAAACGCACCACGGCGCCAAGCAGCCAAACGCCAGTTTTAATTGTAAAAAAACGAACCAAATTGACAGAAAAGATCATTTAAAACTGAACCGTAATGATCATAGCAGCAGCAGCGCAAAATAGCATTCCGACTCCTTATCATACCTCAAAACCGGAACTGGCTTTTTTTAGCAAATCAACAACAAGCGATATTCCCCTTCATTTTCTATAGGTGCTCTGTGAATACAGGGAAGCACCTGTTGTTCCGGATGATCCACCGCCAGGCGCCAAAGATGTCCCAATCCTAAATTAACAGGCGGTATATGTGGTTGCGCCTGATAATGTAAATCAAAATAATTTTCCTTCAAAAAGTTTTCAAATTCCTCTGATGGACCGTTATAGAGCGCTTCAAGCTTTTTTCGAATTTCGGGTATCAGGATTTTTTGTTCGGCTTGCGCATTGGGAATAATATCACTTGCCGCTCCGTAATAGGTACATAAAAAAGTATCCGTTGCAATGGGCGAACGATCCACATGATACGAATACACATCGGTGGATATGAAATCAAATTCATCATCTCGTTCGTAACATTTAAGTAAATTAAGAGCGGGAGAAGCGCCAAAATCGGTTAATAATTGCAAATCATTTAAGATTATTTCCCTGGCTCTATTCCCCTTTTCGGAAAGTTGGAGTGCCAATAGGTCTTTAGGACAGACTTCTGTTATATTTTCTTTTAGTTGGAGTTGGCCTACAAGCTCTTTAAAGTCTCCGTCCAAATTTCGGTACCAGCACAGGGCATTCGTTTCTCCCTTAAAATCGGTATGTATCAGTTCAGAAAAAGTGGATACGATGCCTATTTGGCTGCTGTCAGAAAATGTATTGCTCATAAGTTGTTATCAAGAAGCTGGTTATTTTATGCCATACAAAATTATGGAATTTCAGGAAGTTGCAGCATTTTTATCGATATAATTTGGTTTTTTGCGAGATACCCAAAATCTCCCAAGGCTGGCGCAAATTCTGGCTCGTATCCCAATAAATAGCACTATTAATCCCACAGAGAATAATAAAGCATAAAAAACAATCCCACTCTTTCTCTATAAAAATTTAGGAAATTATCACTATCCAATTTTAAAAGCCTACTAAAAGTTGTTTATATTTGAAAAGCAATAAAGCGGAACAAACCTTTACAAAGCCACCTAAATTTGGGTTTATAAACGAAGGTTTGTTTCGCATATGCACAAGTTGCGCGTCATATTAGAAAACAAAACCTTCAACAGACTGAAAATTGAAAAATGAATAAAATTAAAATGACACTACTTGCCGTTTTACTAATAAGTTTCTTTACAACTTTTACTGCCTGTAATGGACAAAATAGTTCTAAAACCCCAGAAGAGCGTATTGAAATCGGAGTAAATGTTTCACAAATCGATAAAACCATTTGGGTCATTTATCAAGACAAGAAATCAAATTTTTGGTTCGGAAGTAAAGATAATGGTGTATTTTATTATAATGGGCAGCTTTTAAAACACATCACTATAAAAGATGGCTTAGTTAGCAATGAAATACGCAGTTTTCAAGAAGACTCGGCGGGTAATATTTTTATTGAAACCGAGCGAG
>DATIRG010000474.1:0-2410 GCA_035470005.1 Lutibacter sp.
TGGGGTTGACAAAAATGCCTCAAACAATTTCGATTTAGGTTATGATGCGCCATTGAACGAGAACAATAAAGAAGATATGTTCTGGACTTTTGACGGTGCAAAATTTGTGATTCAGGGGGTGAACAATTTCAACAAAAAACAGGAATTGCCTTTAGGATTGAAGATTTTTAAAGCCGGAATTGCAAGCATCAAAATTGATAAAACTGAAAATTTGGATAAAAATGTGACGATTTTTATACTTGATAAATTAACCGGAATCTCTTATGAAATTAGTAATAATCCTTTTGAAATTGCCTTAGAACCCGGCGAATATCTCAACAGGTTTTTCCTGACATTTAAAAAGGCGAAGGGCAAAGGCGATAAAAACGACGATGATAAACAAAAAGAAAACAATGCCGATTCAGCGATCACCGCCAACGAATTTCTTGTATATATGAACAACACAACTTCCGAGTTGCAAATTACCAAACCTTTTGATGCAGAAATTTTGACTGTTAATTTGTACAATTATTTGGGCCAGTCAATTATAAATTGGAGCACAAAACTTAATGAATCAATTATTTATCTGCCAATAAAAGTTTCATCAGGCGCTTACATTATCCATATAAACACCAAAAACGGACCGGCGGTTCATAAAATTATTGTGGAATAGGCCCCCTAACCCCTTCTTCGGCTTCGATCAGCACTGGTGAAGGGGAATTATCTATGATGGTAACCGCTGGCGCGAGCCTTTGGCTCGTGACTGTGAGAAATTATAAGTTAGTAAAATCACGAGAGAGACCCTCTCGCCAACAAAAGACCAAACGAGTGTTTCCTTGCGTCCCTTGCGGTTTTTTATAGGCGCTCGATGCGCTTAATTTTTTAAAAATCGTAAATTCAATTCTTCTATTGTAGCGCTATAGTTTTCTTATATATATTTTATTAAGGCAGGAAAATGCCAAAACCTGTCCAATCAAAAAAATCAAAAAATATTATGTAAATGAACTAACTAACTAAAATTATGCATTTTACAAAATAGACCTGTTTTCAAGCGCTAAACTATTTTATAAATCGTAAAACCTTGTATTACTGTGTTTTATAAAACGAAAAATTTAATGAAATTAACCTATAATGTTGAAAACTAGACAACAAATGTTAATAAATAGGTCTTTTTTATGTTTATATATTCCATAGGTTTACTCTAATGATTTCAACTAAGGAATCAGGTAAATTTATAGTAGTTATGATAGTGATTAAAGCTATGTCACGTCTAAATCCGCAGGACGTAAACGCGGAGAACAAATTTTATGCAAAAGCTATTTCTCAAGGAGTGATAGACTTTGAAAGACTGGCCTACTTGGTCTCTAACCAGTGTACGGTTCGTGAATCGGATTGTTACGCGGTGCTTCGTGCCTTAGAGCATAACATTATGGACGAGCTTAAACAAGGAAAAGTGGTTCAGCTTGGCGGTTTGGGAAATCTTCAGGTAGGTGTTAGTTCTATTGGAGAGGTATTGGCCGAAAATGTGGACAGTAATTCTGTCAGAAAAGCGCACATGAATTTTAGGCCTGGCGCTAAATTAAGAGATATGCTCGAAATTGTGAAATACAAAATAATTGCAGGTTAGGACCCCTGATTATTGAGCGGTATTTTTTAAGAAAATCCCGAGCTGTTCCCGCAGCTTGGGTTTTTTTATGCCCAAAAGCCCCAAATTTATTAGTATAAAGGTTCAAATCTATTTAATAATGAAACTTATTTATACTAATAAATCTTTCAAACCATACGTATCTTACACTGAAACCATTTAATAAATATAAAATTTATTAGTATAAATTTTTCTGTCGCTGAAGTGCCCTTAAAAAAGGTGATTTAGCCCTAAAATTCGATATAAATGCTGCTTAAATCTTCCTGAATGTTTTGGAAACGAACTTAAATTTGATCAAAAAAGGACTTAAAAGTCCATTTTTTACCGTTAAAAAGGCTTTATAATTGCTTAAAAAGCATAAAAAAACCCAATAATTTGTGGTTAGGACCCCTGATTATTGAGTGGTTTTTCTTAAAAAAATCCCGATTAGTTCCCGCCAATCGTTTTTTATTTGATAGCGTAAATATATTATTTCAAAATCGATATAAAAAATTTATCCCTTTAATTTTCAAAAATTATCATAAAAATTGTTCATAGAAATAGTCGCGCGCACCTGTTTTATAAAACTCTAAGCACCAAAAAAAGGGGATATCTTATGTAAATAAAGTGCTCATAGCGATTATTTTAACTAAATCTATGACACAAACATACCCAATCAGTCTTCGGTAAAAATCATCATTCAAAAAATTACCACCGCTAATAAGAGCTTTTCGCTCGAGACTGTGGAAATTTTTCAGCTCGCAAATGAACCAGCGTAAAGCTCGCGATAGCGAAAGGCGTTACTTG
>DATIRG010000475.1:0-5836 GCA_035470005.1 Lutibacter sp.
TTAAATCATCATATCTTCCTCCGCCGCCGATAGATCCCATATTTACACCTTCCGGCGCGGATACTTCATAAATGGCACCGGTGTAATAATTTAACCCACGTGCCAAGGTAACGTCAATCACCAAATTGGCCGTTTCCAATCCGAATTTTTCCACATTGTCAACCACAAAACGCAAATCTTCGACGCCTTTAGTACCTTCTTTAGATTCGGCCAATAAAGTCTGTAATTGGTTTAGTTTTTCTTGATTGCTGCCGTGAAAATTAAATAAAGGTTTTACCTTTTCTATGGCTTGTTCAGAAATGCCCTTTTCCATCATTTCTTTTGAAACGCCATCGGCGCCAATCTTGTCCAATTTATCGAGCGCCACCGTAAAATCGATTAATTTGTCCGCAGCACCAATAATTTCAGCAATTCCAGCCAATATTTTACGATTGTTCAACTTAATGGTGGTTCCCGGCAAATTTAATTTGCTAAAAACGGCATCATATAATTGCACAAATTCAATTTCCTGCCATAAACTTTTGCTTCCAACCACATCGGCATCGCATTGGTAAAATTCCCTAAAACGTCCTTTTTGCGGACGATCAGCGCGCCAAACCGGCTGCATTTGATAGCGCTTAAAAGGAAATTCAATTTCATTTTGGTGCTGAACTACGTAACGGGCAAAAGGCACTGTTAAATCATAACGCAACGCTTTTTCTGAAATTTTTGAGGTAACTTTTAAACTGTCTTTTGATTGAAGCAATGCATCATCAACCTTGTTCAAATAATCTCCTGAGTTTAATATTTTAAAAATCAACCGATCTCCTTCTTCCCCGTATTTTCCCATCAGGGTTTCAGAATTTTCAAAACTTGGCGTTTCTATGGGCTGAAAGCCATATGTTTCAAAAACCTGGCGAATGGTTGAAAAAATATAATTTCGTTTTGCCACTTCGGAAGGCGAAAAATCGCGGGTTCCTTTTGGTATGCTAGGTTTTTGTGCCATGTTTAAAAATTAGTTTGCAAATATCTATAATTTAAAAAACTATTTAAAGGTTTTCCAACATTGATTTTTCTTTTGTGGAAAGCGGAACTTCATTTGCGAATTTCTGCTTGGTCGGATAAACCGCAAGGATCATTAGTATTAAAATTCCAACCAAAATAAAGTAGAAACTGTTGCTGGATTCCATCACAAAAATAATGCACATAAGCGCCGGAAATTCCAACATGGCAACCCTGAAAATATGTGCCGTGCTGTATTTTACCGCTTTTTGTGACAAATCAGCATCTGCAGGAATTTGCTTCAAAAGTTTGGCATATAAGTATTTACTTGACAAATTTCCCACAAAAGAAATAAGAATGGCCATATATAAAAACATTTTATCTTCCTGATAAGAAAAAAACAATTGGTCTCCAGCATTTAAAGCTACATACGCCGCAAAGATGACGATGATAAACAATAAGGAAAAATGGATTAATTGCAACGATTTCATGAAATCTTTTGGTTGTCTTTTGATATAGCTCATTGTTAAAATGTTAAAAGTTATACGTTATTTGTTATCTATTTATAAATCAATTTAATACGTGCTATTATTTTTAAAAATTGCATTTGCTTTTTCCAAGTCTTCGGGTGTGTCTATGCCGATAGCAATTTGATCGGTTTCCACCATTTTTACCTTCAATCCGTTGGCCAAAAAACGAAGGTTTTCAAGTTTTTCTGATGCTTCCAGCCTGTTCATTGGTAATTTGGTGAATTTTAACAAAGCTTCTTTTCTGAATGCATAAATTCCGATATGTTTAAAATAAACGGCAAAAGATTCATCTCTCGGATACGGAATTGGGGATCGGGAAAAATACATCGCGAAATTTCGTTCATCGGTCACTACTTTTACATTGTTCGGATTGTTAATTTCGGATTTGTCATCCATTTTTAACATCAAAGAAGCAATGTCAATTTCACTATTTGCATCATTTTTAAAAACATCCAACAATTTCAGAAGCGGTTCCTTTTTCGTGAAAGGTTCGTCACCCTGCACATTTACAACAATGTCAACATCCATATTATCAATGGCTTCCGCAATTCTGTCACTTCCCGATTCATGTTCCTTTTTACTTTTTATCGCTTTTCCTCCATTTGAAACTATTTCATCAAAAATGATATTGCTATCGGTCACCACATAAACTTCATCAAACAAATTGGCGTTTTTTGTTGCTTCATAAGTTCTTAGAATAACCGTTTTCCCAGCCAAATCTTTCATCAATTTTCCCGGAAATCGGCTGGCCTCAAATCGTGCAGGTATCATTGCAATTATTTTCATCTGTTTAAATTTTTATTTTTCAGCAATAACAGATGCGGTTTACTTTCAATCTTTTTATTGTATGTCAAAATTTGTAATGCTCGTTTCATTGTTTCAATTCTTTTTCTTTTAATTCCTTTAAATCTCGCAGCTCTTTTTCCTTTTCAACCAATTCTGCTTCTTTCAATGCAATTTCTTTCAATTCCTGATCCTTTAAATAATTTTTTCTAAGCCGATTAATACTTGCGTTTAGCTCAAAACCCAAGAGCAATATGATGGCGTTTAGCCAAACAAAAACCATTAGTACCAATAAGGTGCCGATGGAACCGTAGAGCTGATTGTAAGTGGCGAATTTCAACACATAAATGGCGAATAATTTAAACATCAATAAAGTCAACAAGGTAGTTAAAACCGATCCTGGTGTAAAAAATGTGCTTTGTTTGACTTCTTTCGCGCCATATTTATACAATACAGAAACTGAAAAAAATATCAATGCCACCAATAAAAAGAACCTTCCTTTTTCAATCCAGAATACATCATTATCAAGCCATCCACGTGCTTTTAAATCGTTTATGCCTATTTCAAAATAAACTGTCACTGCAACCACAACAAATAAAATAACCGTCAATACGATTGCCATGAGCATCGAAATAAAATATTGGCGCAAAATACTGCGCATTTCTACCACATGGTAAGAATATTCAAATCCGGCAAAAATAGCACTAACGCCATTGGCCATTAAAAAAATAGAGGCTAAAAATCCGAATGAAAGCAATCCTCCATATTTATTAATTACAATATCTCTTATGACTTCCTGAAAAGAACTGGCTGTGTTTGGAGGCAACAAACTTTCAATCATAAACAAAAAATCCTGCTGAAATCCCTCAATGGGCACGTAAGGAATTACGGTAAGTATAAAAAGCAAAAATGGAAACAGCGCCATAAAAAAGCTAAAAGCAATACCGCCGGCGCGCGATGTCAAGGCGCCCTTTATGATGCCAAGAAAATATATTTTCAGCACCTCATAAAGTGACATGCCCAATAAGCCAGGGATTTTTACGTTTTTCCCAAGCCGAACAATCCACTCCAGTTTTTTGATTTTATTTATGATTGCTATGGTATGTTTCCTCATTTTTAGCTACAAATATGCTTTTTGGATGTATGATATCCGATTTTAAAACTTTTAACTTCAAATTGTCAATTAAACTGCTTTTAAACTCAAATCCATGTTGTAAACGGAATGCGTTAAAGCACCCGAAGAAACGTAATCAACGCCACATTCGGCATATTTCCTGACACTTTCCAAATTAATGCCGCCAGAAGATTCAGTTTGGCATTTGTCACCGATTAAAGCAACAGCTTTTTTGGTTTCCTCAAAATCAAAATTATCAATCAATATTCTGTGAATGCCTTCATGTTTCAATATTTCCTTGATTTCTTCAAGGCTTCTTGCTTCAACAATAATTTTTAAATCTAAGTTATTGACTTTTAAATAATTTTTTGTTTTTTCAATGGCTTTTGAAACACCGCCGGCAAAATCGATATGATTGTCCTTTAGCATAATCATATCATACAAGGCGAATCGATGATTTTCGCCACCGCCAATTTTAACCGCCCATTTTTCGATGGCCCTTATACCCGGTGTGGTTTTTCTGGTGTCTAAAATTTTGGTTTTTGTTCCTTCCAGCAATTTCGCGAATTCTTTTGTTTTTGTTGCAATGGCGCTCATTCGCTGCATCACGTTCAATACCAGACGCTCCGCTTTCAAAATAGATTGTGAACTTCCAACAACATAAAAAACCACATCACCATATTTTACAGATTCTCCGTCGTTTATTAATGTTTCCACTTTTAAATCGGCATCCACATAATTGAAAATTTTCTTTGCCATTTCCACTCCGGCAATAATTCCGGCTTCCTTAACCAACAATTTTGCTTTTCCTCTGGCTTCTTTTGGGATACACGCCAATGAGCTGTGATCGCCGTCTCCCACATCCTCCCTAATTGCATTGGTAATGATAATATCAAGTTCTTTTTCGAATTGTTTTGGTGAAATCATGGGATTTATCTATTATCAAACAAAAATAACTTTTTTATTTTCAAAAAATTCATCTTTAATATTTTTTATATTTACCGAATGAAACGAGCGTTGCATATTTTGACACACAAAGTAATGATTAATGGCGAACCACATCTGTTACTGCTGAAAAATAAAAATTTAAACAGATGAAAATTAAACTGTTGGCCATTGGCAAAACCGATGATAAAAATTTGCAGACCTTAATTGAAGCTTATCAAAACAGGTTGAAGCATTATATCAATTTTGAGATTGAGCTTATTGCCGATATCAAGAATGTTAAAAACCTGACTGAAGCGCAGCAAAAGGAAAAGGAAGGCGAACTCATTTTAAAAAAATTAACGGCAACAGACGTATTAATTTTGCTGGATGAAAAAGGAACCGTATTCAGTTCTGTCACTTTTTCTGACTACCTTCAAAAAAAAATGAATGCCGGTGTAAAACAATTGGTTTTGGTGATTGGCGGCCCGTATGGATTTTCGGAAACCGTTTACAAACAGGCGCAAGGGAAAATCTCTTTGTCGAAAATGACTTTTTCACACCAGATGATTCGGTTGTTTGTTGTCGAACAATTGTACAGGGCTTACACTATTTTAAAAAACGAACCGTATCACCATGAATAAATTAAAACTGGTTTTTGCCACAAATAACAAGCACAAACTTGAAGAAGTTCAGGCAATGCTCACCAATTTCGACATTGTGAGCTTGGCCGATATCAATTGTTTTGACAATATTCCTGAAACTGCAACTACTTTAGAGGGAAATGCCATTTTAAAGGCAAATTATATCACTCAAAAATATGGATTGGATTGTTTTGCTGATGATACCGGACTGGAAGTTGAAGCTTTGAATAATGAACCGGGCGTTTATTCGGCCCGTTATGCAGGCGAAAACAACAATGCCGAAGCGAACATGAATAAGTTATTGCAGCATCTTGAAAACAGTAAAAACCGAAAAGCGCAATTTAAGACCGCAATCGCCCTAAATATTAAAGGAAAACAGTTTATATTTGAAGGTGTTTGTAAAGGCACCATTTTAACAGAAAAAAGGGGCGACAGTGGTTTTGGCTACGACCCTATTTTTAAGCCAGAAGGCTTTAACCGTTCCTTTGCCGAAATGAATCTGACTGAAAAAGGCAGTATTAGCCACCGCGGAAAAGCAATAGAGAAATTAGTTACATTTTTAAACGAACATCATTGGTAAATCCAACCAAATCATATAGAAACACGTTTATTATTTTGGTGGTTGCCCTTCTGCTTATTTTTATCATAAACATTAGTCTGGGCTCGGTTTATATTCCTATAAAACAATTGTTTCTGGCTTTTATTGATGGTGAAGTTGAAAAAGAATCGTGGAAATCAATTTTACTTAATTACAGACTGCCAAAAGCAATTACGGCAATTATCGTTGGATCTGGATTGTCGATTAGCGGATTGCTGATGCAACCCCTGTTCAGAAATCCGTTGGCCGGACCGTTTGTCCT
>DATIRG010000476.1:0-8420 GCA_035470005.1 Lutibacter sp.
GCTTTTAAAGAGTGGCCTCATTTAATCAAATGCCATTTCACATGAATAAAATGAAAAAAATAGCCATTTTATCAATCGTAGTGCTTTTAATTTCAAGTTTCACAACAAGTAAAAAAACCGAAGCTTTGATTGAAAAGGAAATAAAAACGGTGTTTAATTTGGTAAAATATTCAAAGCAACCGATTGCTGTTTCTTCTGAAATAAATAAAACGCTTCCAATAAAAATTGATGAGACCAATTTCTTTAAAATAAAAAATGAAGAAAAAATTACCGGCTATTATTATTTGGGACAAGCTTTTGGAAAAGCTGATTATTTCGATTTTATTGTTATTTTTGACAATGACCTTATTGTTTCAAAAGTGAAAGTTTTGGTTTACAGGGAAGACCACGGTTCGGAAGTAGGGAGCAAGCGCTGGCTGAATCAGTTTACTGGAAAAAAAACAACTGAAAATTTGATCTATCAAAAGGATATTGCAGGAATTTCCGGAGCAACAATTTCTGTAAAATCAATGACCAATGAGGTAAATAAACTGCTGAAAACAGTTACAATATTACACAATAAAAAACAACTATAATGCAAATTCACGGACTCATACATCAATTTCCAAAAGAAATAAAATCACTTATTTTAGTATTTATAATCGTACTTAGCGTTGGTTTTTATGGTGGATTGGGTTTTGTAAATAATACAACTTCCATGAACTCTTCGGAAATTGAAAGTCATTATTTGGGAAATGAAAATGATGAAGCCGCTGAAGTTATGAAATTCAAAAAAAGTGAAAGTGAAATTTTGACAATTGTTCATAACCACATTCTTTCCTTGTCGGTCATTTTCTTTTTACTCTCCTTAATTCTCGCCACAACTTCCATCAATAAAAAGTTTAAATATTTTTTGATGATAGAGCCTTTTTTATCAATCATCTTAACTTTTGGAGGTATTTACATGCTTTGGAGCGGTATCACTTGGTTTAAATATGTGGTAATATTTTCAGGAATATTAATGACCTTTAGTTTTGTATCGGCCACATTAGCAATAGGATATCAAATTTTATTTTTCAAAAAAGCCATAAATAGCGCTATTTAATTTAAATAGTCTAAATTTGCACGCAATTAATTTATAAGTTGATTGCACTATGATTTCAGATTCTTCAAAATTTGTAGGTGAAGGTTTAACCTACGATGACGTACTATTGGTTCCGGCATTTTCAGAAGTTTTGCCACGCGAAGTAAGTACACAGACAAAATTCACAAAAAACATCACATTAAATGTTCCAATCGTTTCCGCAGCGATGGATACCGTTACCGAATCGAATATGGCAATTGCCATGGCTCGTGAAGGCGGAATTGGCGTGTTGCATAAAAATATGTCTATTGAAAAACAGGCTGCAGAAGTAAAAAAAGTGAAAAGATCGGAATCGGGTATGATTTTACAACCCATTACCATCACCAAAGATGAATCGGTATTTGTTGCCAAAAGTTTAATGAAAGAATATGGCATTGGAGGGATTCCCGTTATCGATCAAGATGGAAAATTAATTGGGATTATTACCAATAGGGATTTGCGTTTTGAAGGAGACAACAAGCGAAAAATTTCGGAGGTAATGACTTCTAAAAACCTGATTACCGTTGCTGCCGGCACTTCCTTAAAACAGGCAGAACTGATTCTTCAGGAAAATAAAATTGAAAAACTGCCGGTTGTTGATGCAGATTATAAATTGGTTGGGTTGATAACTTATCGAGATATTATTAAAGTGCTGGAAAATCCGCATGCCAATAAAGACCAATATGGTCGTTTGCGTGTTGCGGCGGCAATAGGTGTTACCGCTGATGCGCTTGAAAGAGCTTCGGCTTTAATAACTGCAGGCGTTGATGCGTTAATTATTGATACGGCCCACGGACATACAAAAGGCGTGGTGACTGTTTTGAAACAAATTAAGGGTAATTTTCCAACTATTGATGTCGTGGTGGGCAATATTGCAACAGGCGAAGCTGCAAAATATTTGGTTGAAGCCGGCGCCGATGCAGTGAAAGTGGGTATTGGACCAGGCTCCATTTGCACAACACGTATTATTGCAGGAGTTGGTTTTCCGCAACTTTCGGCCATTATTGAGGTGGCAAATGCTATTAAAGGTTCGGGCGTTCCCGTAATTGCCGATGGCGGAATTCGTTATACGGGAGATATTCCCAAAGCCATTGCTGCAGGCGCCGATTGTGTAATGTTGGGCTCCTTATTGGCAGGCACAAAAGAATCTCCAGGCGAAACCATTATTTATGAAGGACGAAAATTTAAATCGTATCGTGGAATGGGTTCCATTGAAGCGATGGAACATGGCTCAAAAGACCGTTATTTTCAGGATGTTGAAGATGATATTAAAAAATTAGTTCCTGAAGGAATTGTGGGAAGAGTGCCTTACAAAGGAGAATTAAATGAAACAATGATTCAGTTTATTGGCGGTTTGCGTGCTGGAATGGGTTATTGCGGCGCAAAAAATATTGAAGCACAAAAAGGGGCAAAGTTTGTTAAAATTACCGCTGCCGGAATGCGCGAAAGCCATCCGCACAATGTAACCATCACAAAAGAATCTCCAAATTATTCGAGATAATTTTTAGGAATAATATAAAGTAAATTTTTTGCGGTAATTAATGGCTGAATAAAGCTTTTAACTACCGCAAATTTTTTTCCATTTAAGCAGAAAACATCAAATTAAATTCAGGAAAAGTTAAGTTCGAAAGGCGTGCTAACGTAATCTAACGCAACAATACTCGCGCTATTTCTGTTCACATAAGAATTTAAAATTCGCCTAACATCATTATTCTCTTTTTGTGCGCTTAGCATTCCAAAATAATCTTCAGCGGACGTGATTTTTTGTTTTTTGCTGGCGTACCCAAATCCTTTGTAAATGCCGTTTAAAACCAAAACATAAGCATATTCACTGCTGGTTCTGCCGGTTTCTTTAATGATAAAGTTTTCAGCTTTAAATTTTAGGGAATCAATGGCTTCTTGCACCCTTAAATTGTACAGTTCAACAGATTCTTCTTCTTTACAAACACCTTTACATTTTTTTATCTGGTAATGAAAACAAGTGGAAACATTGGTTTGCAGATGGCAATATTTTGGACACAGTTCAAAATCTTCGCATAATTTCTCCAGAAAAATTCGGCATTCTGTAATGTTTGAGAACTTCATCAAAGGAGATGTAACCAACTTTAATCGGTTGTAAGCCAAATGAATAATGCCGTCTCTGTCTTCATAAGCAAACAATCCGACGCTTTCCTGAGCCCTTCTTTGTGCCCGGTTGTATTTGGGATAGATGCTTTTTATTTCAGAAGATTCCAACAGCAAAGCAAGCAATTCACTGCCGGTTTCAACACAGGAAACATGGCTTGTTTCCAGGCACATGGTAATTTCTTTTTTTGCTTTGTCGTAAAAATGGCTCAGCACGCGTTGTTTTATATTTTTGGCTTTTCCAACATAAATAACTTCGTTTTTCTCGTTTTTGAAATAATAAACACCCGAATTTTCCGAAAGTTCATCCACCGTTTTTTTCGGCAACAAAGGTGGCAAGGTCGATTGTTTTGAACGCGGATTTAAAAAGGAATTGAACACATTTTCGGTGTCTAACCGCAATAATTTTTCGAATAAAATTACCGTGGCTTCCGCATCTCCTTTTGCCCGGTGCCGGTCTTTAATCACAATATTCTGTGTAACGCAAAGCGCGCCCAGGCTGTACGACCTTAAATTGGGAATTAACTTTCGTGATAACCGAACAGTGCAGAGTTTTTTTCGTTTGAATTCAAATCCCAAATCCTTAAATTCCTTTTGAATGATGTTGTAATCGAAGTTTACGTTGTGCGCCACAAAAATTGTGTCTTTGGTAATTTCTGCCACTTTTTTGGCAATTTCATAAAATTTTGGGGCATTGCTCACCATCGCATTGGTGATTCCCGTTAAATTGGTGATAAAAGGAGGGATGCTGCATTCCGGATTCACGAGTGTCGTAAACTCGTCAATTACTTTTTCGCCATCATACACAAAAATGGAAATTTCTGTTATTTTGGAGCTGTGTCCGGTAGTTTCTATATCAATGATTGTATACATTTATTTGATCGATTTTTCCAGTGCCTTTAACTCAATTCCCAACTGATTGAGCATAACGGCAATGCTGCTTATTTTTAATTCGTGCTCTTCATATTCCTGCGTATTGATACTGCAGGTAAATTCCCACAATTCCAATATTTCATCAACAGGCACATAATAAGGATCATATTTTTTGTTGTCGGAAACCAATAACAACATATTGTGTTCATCAATTTTGTTAAAAACCCGCTTGTAAACAATGCCGTCGTTTAAGGTGAGCACAATATACGTTTTACCGTCTTTTAGATTGCCAATTTCTTCAACAAAGCGCGCTACAATATACGAACCGCTTTTGACCGGCAGCATAGAATCTCCTTTTATGGGAAATGCCCGATGTGTTCCTGTAGGCAAAAACGGCAGTTTTATTTTCTCCAAATGCTCAATATATTCCGGATCGGCGTAGCCTCTTAAATAACCTGCGGAAGCTTCCACAGGAATAATTTCTATCAAATCTTCATTGGCGCCATCAACCGTAATTGGAAATAAAACCCTTCTGTTTCCAATTTCAATAAACGAAACATCTTTTGCACCCGACAAATCATTTTTGATTAAAATATCGATGGGAATTTTAAAATAATCAGACAAGTCGATTAAAAACTCCACAGGAGGAATGGCCCTGTTTTCTTCATAAGAACTTATTCTGGAGCGGGAAACTTTTAAATCTTCCGCAAATTGTTCTTGCGTCAAACCTTTTAAAGTTCTCATGTGTTTGATGTTTTGTGACAAATAATTCATAATGCTAAATTTATGAGCAACAATTGCTAATATTTTGAGCTAATTTAGCAAAAAAAAGTTTACTACCTAATTTTTTCTGAAAAAATGTATTTGAACACCCATTCATATTATAGTTTAAAATATGGCACAATAGCACCGGAAGCCTTGTTGCAGCTGGCGTTTCAGCACAATATTACGGCAATGGCACTGACTGATATTAACAGCACTTCTGCCAACCTGGATTTCGTGCGTTTGGCTCCAAAATACGATATAAAACCTGTTTTGGGCGTCGATTTCAGAAACGGTGCGCAACAACAATTTGTGATGCTGGCAAAAAATAATGAAGCCTTGCAGCAAATGAATCGATACTTGTCGGAATTTTTGCATTTGGATAAAATAACGATTCCAAAACGTGCAAAATACATTGCGGACACGTATGTGATTTATCCGTTTCAAAATACAGTCATGGAACTTCACGAAAATGAGTTTATGGGCGTAAAACCTTCTGATTTAAATCAGTTGAAGTTTTCAGAGTGGCGGTTGCATCAGGAGAAATTGGTGGTGTTGAAAACAGTTTCATTTCAGAATAAAAAGGGATTTAACACGCACCGATTGTTGCGTGCCATCGACAACAATGTTTTGCTGAGCAAATTGCTGAAATCGGAGCAGGGAGAAGCATCAGACGTGATGATTTCTGAAAAAGCGTTGAAAGCTGTTTTTGGGGAATACCCGCAAATTATTGAAAATACACAGCGTCTTTTAGATAATTGCCACATCAATTTCGATTTTTCAAAAAATGCGCCCAAGAATCAGAAAACTTACAGCAATAATGAGGAGCTTGACTTTAAACTGCTGCGGAAACTGGCTTATGATGGCCTAAATTATCGGTATAAAAAATTAGGGAAACGTGTTTTTACCCGATTGGAAAAAGAACTTAAAATGATTCAGGAAAAGCAATTTGTTTCCTACTTTTTAATCAATTGGAAAATCCTGAAATATGCCCGAAGCAAAAAGTATTATTATGTTGGCCGGGGAAGCGGTGCCAACAGCATTGTGGCGTATTTGCTGAGAATTACTGATGTTGATCCCATAGAACTTGATTTGTATTTTGAACGTTTTATCAATTTGCACCGGATAAATCCGCCCGATTTCGATTTGGATTATTCTTGGCGCGACCGCGATGACGTGATGAATTTTATTTTCAAAAGGTTTAAAAATACGTCGTTGATTGCCGTTTACAACACTTTTAAATACAAAGCTTCCGTTCGGGAATTGGGAAAAGTTTTTGGGCTTCCGAAAGAAGAGATAGACAAACTTTCCATCGGAAATTTCAATCCGAATGAATTGGATGATTTGTCGAAATTGGTATTAATTTACAGCAAATACATCGCCGGATTTCCAAATTATTTGGGTATTCACCCTGGCGGAATTTTAATTTCTGAAAATCCAATTGATTATTATACAGCCACTTATTTGCCGCCGAAAGGATTTTCAACCACGATGTTTGATATGGTTGTGGCAGAGGATATTGGCTTGTATAAATTTGACATTTTAAGTCAGCGCGGTTTGGGAAAAATAAGGGAAGCGGTTGATATTGTGAAATACAACCATCCAAATCAACCCGATATTGACATTCACGACATCAAGCGGTTTAAGGAAGATTCAAAAATTAAATACCTGCTGAAAAACGCGAAGGCCATTGGTTGTTTTTATGTGGAATCTCCCGCGATGCGGATGTTGTTGAAAAAATTGCAGGTGGATAATTATTTGGGATTGGTGGCCGCGAGCTCCGTGATAAGGCCGGGCGTGGCAAAATCGGGAATGATGCGGGAATACATTTTAAGATACAGATATCCCGAACGCCGAAAAGAAGCAAATCCGATGCTGCTTAAAATTATGCCGGAAACTTATGGCGTCATGGTTTATCAGGAAGATGTGATTAAAGTGGCGCATTATTTTGGTGGATTAAGTTTGGGTGAAGCGGATATGTTACGGCGTGGCATGAGCGGAAAATTCAGGTCGAGGGAAGAATTTTCAAAAGTGAAGGACCAGTTTTTTGAAAATTGCAAAAATCAAGGACACAGCGACGAGCTGACTTCAGAAATTTGGCGGCAAATAGAAAGTTTTGCCGGTTACGCTTTTGCCAAAGGCCATTCGGCTTCCTATGCGGTTGAGAGCTACCAAAGTCTGTTTTTAAAAGCCTATTACCCGCTGGAATATTTGGTGGCGACGCTCAATAATTTCGGCGGATTTTACCAGCCGGAATTTTATGTACACGAAGCACGAATGAACGGCGCAATAATTCATCCGCCAACCATTAACAATTCTTATTATCAAAACTGTATCGAAGGAAACCATATTTATTTGGGTTTTATGATGCTGGAAAGTTTTGAAGTAAAAAATGCCACAAAAATTGTAAACGAAAGAGCCGAAAACGGCTTGTTTTTAGATTTGGACGATTTTATAGAACGCGTTGCCATTTCACTGGAACAACTTTCCATTTTAATAAAAATAAACGCTTTTCGGTTTACGGGGAGAAATAAACGCGAATTGTTATGGGAAGCTTACATGAAAGTGAATAAAGTGTGTTTGGAAGAACGCGTTTCCACCCTTTTTAAATCGGAAAAAATTGTTTACAAAACGCCACAACTCAGTTGCAGCAATTTTGAAGATGCTTTTGATGAAATTCAATATCTTGGTTTTCCATTGTGCAGTCCGTTTGATTTATTGACACAACCCATTCATAAACAATTGTTTGCGAGTGACTTGGTGCATTGTATAGGAAAAACGCTAACCGTTTACGGCTATTATATAACGGCAAAAAGAGTCAGCACTTCTAAAGGCGAATTGATGTATTTCGGGAATTTTCTGGATGTAAAAGGAGATCATTTGGATACCGTGCATTTTCCGCCGGCCGCCAAAAAATACCCATTTAAAGGAAGAGGCGTTTATGAATTAACTGGAAAAGTGACGGAAGAATTTGACTGTATCACTGTTGAAATAGAAAAAATGGAAAAACTGGCGATTATCCAGGATCCGAGATATGCCGACATTCCTAAAAAAGTAATGATATGAGCACTTTGGAACGTTCTATTGTACATATGGATCTGGATACATTTTTTGTATCCTGCGAACGAAGAATCGACAGCAAATTGGAAGGAAAACCTATTTTAATCGGCGGAATTTCTGATAGAGGCGTGGTGGCTTCCTGCAGTTATGAAGCCCGAAAATACGGTGTTCATTCGGCAATGCCTATGCGCATGGCAAAACAACTATGTCCGGAAGCCATTGTTTTGCGAGGAAATTCGGGAATTTACACCAATTTTTCAAAGTTGGTGACGGAAGTGATCAATGAATCGGTTCCTTTATATGAAAAAGCTTCCATCGATGAATTTTATATCGATTTAACGGGAACGGACAAGTTTTTTGGCTGCCATCAACTGGCTTCGGAATTGCGTAAAAAAATAATTAAAGAAACCGGATTGCCCATTTCATTTGGCTTATCCGTTAACAAAACCGTCTCAAAAATAGCCACAGGAGAAGCGAAACCAAACAACGAAATGAAAAT
>DATIRG010000477.1:0-4253 GCA_035470005.1 Lutibacter sp.
CTATGACGGTAAATGTAAAAATATTCACGGACACAGTTACAAACTTTCAGTAACGGTTATTGGAACGCCAATAAGTGATTCAACTAACGTAAAATTCGGAATGGTGATTGATTTTGGGGATTTGAAAAAAATTGTCGCTTCTGAAATAGTTAACAAATTTGACCACGCAACTGTATTTAACAAAAACACACCGCACATAGAATTGGCAAAAGAACTGGAAAAAAGAGACCACAATGTTATTTTGGTCGAATATCAACCAACCAGTGAAATGATGTTGGTAGATTTTGCCGAAAAAATCAAGAACAGATTGCCAGAAAACGTGAAATTGCATTCCTTGAAATTGCAGGAAACCGAAACTTCGAATGCTGAATGGTACGCATCGGACCAAAATTTCAACTAAAATTTTCCGTCTAAATCTTCCCCAAAGGAAAACTTTTTTGCTAAACGTTTTTAAAAAGTATTTTTCGTTAATTTCTTGAATTTTGCGTTAAGGAAAGAGCGGCATGTTTGAGCACTTTTTTGCGGTTTTTTCACCGCTAAAAATGCGAGTAGCGATTGCCTGACCCGAAGGGGAACGCCCAAAATAAAATTACAATAATTTTAGGTGCCGTTAAAGGTATTCATGGTGTTGTTTAAGCCAGCTGTGCCAAAAGATTTGACGAGTTCTGCCGATTTGTCCAAACGCTCGGGAAGTGATTTTAATTCATTTTTGTCCCATTCGCCCAAAACGAAATCTACCTGGCGGCCTTTTGAAAATTGTGAACCAACGCCAAATCTGAATCGCGCATATTCCTGGGTTTGTAAAACGGCCGTAATGTCTTTTAAACCATTATGCCCGCCATCGCTTCCTTTTGCTTTTAACCGAATGGCGCCAAAATCTAAGTTTAAATCGTCACAGATGACCAATAAATTTTCGATGGCAATGTTTTCTTTGGTAAGCCAATATTTCACAGCTTTGCCACTTAAATTCATATAAGTTGAAGGTTTCAATAAAATAAAAGTTCTTCCTTTAAATTTGAAAGTGGCGATGGCACCGAGTTTTTCACTTTCAAAAGAAACGGATTCTTTTGAGGCCAATTCATCTAAAATTTTAAACCCGATATTATGACGGGTTTCCACATATTTTTCGCCAATATTGCCTAAACCAACAATTAAATATTTTTTCATGGGCTGTTGCGCCGGGGCTTCCTTTTTTGGACCAAACAATGATTTTTTTATTTTATTCAATTGCATGATGCAAAAGTAGTAAAAAGATTGCGGTTAATTTAAATGAAAAAAGCGCTGCTATTGCAACGCTTTTTAGTACTTAATAAAAATATTATTTCTTTCCTTTGGCTTCTACTGTAGCTGCTTTTGCAACATTACGAGAAGTTCTAACCTGTGCAATTACGGTATTTTCAGGATGTAGAATCGTGTATTTTTTGCTTGCTACTTCAGTAACGTATAATTTGTCTCCAATGTCTAATTTTGAGATATTGGCATCAATAAAGTCTGGCAAATCTTTTGGCAACGCTCTAACGTTTAATTTACGTTGTGCAAAACGCAACGATCCACCTCTAATAATACCTGGCGCTGTGCCAACCAATTGAACTGGAATTGACATTGTTACCAATTTATCATCAAATAACTGATAAAAATCGATGTGTAAAATTTTGTCAGATACTGGGTGAAACTGAATGTCCTGCAAAATTGCATTGTATTTGTTTCCTTCAAATTCAATCTTAGCAGTATAAACGTTTGGAGTATACACTAAGTTTTTGAATGCAGTTTCGTCTGCTGAAAAGTGTAATGCTTTGTCTCCTCCGTATAATACGCAAGGAACCTGTCCAGCATTACGTAAGGCTTTAGTAGCTACTTTGCCCACGCTTTCTCTTTTAGATCCGGTGATTGTAATTGATTTCATTTATTTATATTTAATTATTATTTACATTAAAAATTGTCCGCTTATGGAGGTATTGTCCTGTACTTTGTGCATAACATCCGCGAATAAAGGGGCGCAAGTTACAACTTTTATTTTAGAACTTTCTCTTTTTAACGGAATTGTGTCTGAAACAATCAACTCTGTAAGTTTAGAGTTTTCAATACGTTCATAGGCATTTCCCGATAAAATAGGATGTGTGCAAACTGCACGCACGCTTAAAGCACCTTTTTCCATCATAACATCCGCAGCTTTGGCAAGCGTTCCGCCAGTATCAACCATATCGTCCACAATAATCACATGGCGGTCTGTTACTTCGCCAATTAATTCCATAGAATCTATTTCATTCGCTTTTATGCGTTGCTTATAACAGATAACAACATCGCTTTCTAAAAATTTAGAGTAGGCGTAAGCGCGTTTTGAACCGCCCATATCAGGTGAGGCAATGGTTAAATTTTGCAGATTTAATGAGTGGATGTAAGGCAAAAAGATGGTTGAAGCAAACAAATGATCCACCGGTTTTTCAAAGAAGCCCTGTATTTGATCAGCGTGCAAGTCCATGGTAATAATTCGCGTTGCTCCAGCAGTTTGCAAAAGATTTGCCACTAATTTTGCGCCAATTGCAACACGTGGCTGGTCTTTTCTGTCTTGGCGCGCCCAGCCAAAATAAGGAATTACCGCAGTGACGTGACGTGCTGATGCTCTTTTTGCAGCATCGAGCATCAAAAGCATTTCCATTAAATTATCTGAATTTGGAAATGTGGAACCCACAATAAAAATACGTCTTCCTCTAACCGATTCAACAAATGCAGGCTGGAACTCTCCATCGCTAAATCTGGTTACCACGACGTTTCCAAGTGCAATTCCGTAATGTTTGGCAATGTTTTTAGCCAATTCTTTGCTTTGTGTACAGGCAAAAATTTTAGGTTCTAGGTAAGGGATGTCCATTTTTTAGCGGTGTATTAAGGTGTGTTGTTGTATTTTGATTGCAAATTTAAAATTATTTCAGTGGTAATGCTATAACTAAGTGAAGTTTTTATGCTTTAGTTGAAAAATATTTTTAAATTTGCAGACCGAAACATTTGCCCCGGTGGCGGAATTGGTAGACGCGCTGGATTCAAAATCCAGTTTTCGCAAGGAAGTGTGGGTTCGATTCCCACCCGAGGTACAAAAAACCCCTGTTAATCAAATGATTAACAGGGGTTTTGTTTATAAATTGTTTTATATCTATTTCAAAAGTAAATTTAAATATTCGCGAAAACGTCTGCTTGTACATAGGCATGCATTCCTGAAGCTGCTTTTCTTCCGTCGCCCATAGCAAGAATTACCGTTGCGCCACCTCTGACAATATCGCCACCGGCAAAAAGTCCCGGAATTGATGTCATCATATTTCCATCAACTTTAATGGTATTCCATTTGGTGATTTCAAGTTCAGGCATGCTTTGTTGCACAATTGGGTTTGGAGAAACACCAACGGCAATAACCACGCTGTCAACATCAATATCATATTCAGAACCTTCAATAACAACCGGACGTCTTCTGCCGGATGCGTCAGGTTCTCCCAATTCCATTTTTTGCACGCGCATTTTATTTACTTTACCCCTCTCATCAGCAAAATATTCAATGGGCGAGGCAAGGTTGATAAATTCAATCCCTTCTTCAATGGCATGTTTTATTTCTTCCGCTCTTGCAGGCATTTCTTCCATAGAACGTCTGTACATAATTATGGCTCTTTCCGCGCCCATACGTTTTGCGGTTCTTACAGAGTCCATGGCAGTATTTCCGCCACCAACAACGACCACATTTTTACCGGTATGAACAGGCGTATCGAAATCTTTATTTCCGCCGCCCATTAAATTTACACGGGTCAAAAATTCGTTTGCGCTTTGAATGCCACTAAAGTTTTCTCCTGGAATATTCATGAAATTTGGCAATCCGGCGCCACTGGCAATAAAAAAGGCTACAAATCCTTCCTCTTTTAAATCATCAATAGTTGCTGTTTTTCCAACAATAAAGTTGGTTATGAATTTAACCCCCATATTTTTGATGGTATTAATTTCATAGTCAACAATGGATTTAGGCAAACGAAATTCAGGGATTCCATATTTTAAAACACCGCCAAGATCGTGCAACGCTTCAAAAACAGTGACATCATAACCAAACTTCGCCAATTCACCGGCTACTGTTAATCCTGCAGGTCCAGAACCAATCACCGCCATTTTAATGCCGTTTGGTTCAGCCAAAGCCGGAATGGTCGTTGGTCCGTGTTCACGTGCGTAATCGGCGACAAATCTTTCAAGGTGACCAATTGCGGCACCTTCTTTGCTTAACTTTT
>DATIRG010000478.1:0-1658 GCA_035470005.1 Lutibacter sp.
AAAAGTATTTTCGCTTCAATCCCTAACACAAAACTTTACCTTTAACAATTCCCCCTTTGGGGGTTAGCGGGCTAAGACATTTTCGACTGAAAAGCCAATGCGTACAATTTTATTTGTTTAATCATAGAGACCAAACCGTTGGCGCGCGTTGGCGACAAATGTTCTTTCAGGCCAATTTTATCAACAAAATACAAATCGGCATCCAAAATATCCTTAGGTTTTTGGTTGTTGAAAACGCGCAACAAAAGCGCCACTATTCCTTTGGTTAAAATGGCATCGCTGTCGGCTGTAAATTTAATATTGTCCCCATCAATTTCAGATTGCAGCCATACTTTCGACTGACAGCCCGAAATTAAATTTGAATCGGTTTTAAATTCATCCTTAATCATTGGAAGCGATTTTCCCAGTTCAATCATATATTCATAGCGTTCCATCCAATCTTCTAAAAAGGAAAACTCGTCTATAATTTCTTCTTGTATTTCTTTGATAGTCATTTTTTAAACTTATTTTTGCAAAAGTAAACACATGGTTTCTCTAAAAAAAATATTAGACAAATTAATCCATTTCAGCAGTGTGTGAACTACCGTAAAATATGAGTAAATTACTAATTATTGGAACCGTTGCTTTTGACGCCATTGAAACACCGTTTGGAAAAACGGACAAAATTTTAGGAGGTTCCGCAACCTATATTTCCCTTTCCGCATCACAATTTGGCATTTATTCAGGAATTGTTTCTGTTGTTGGAGGCGATTTTCCGAAGAAATATTTAGAAAAATTAAATCTGAAAAACATCAATACCGACGGCATTGAAATTATTGAGGACGAAAAAACATTTTTTTGGAGCGGCAAATACCACAACGATTTAAATTCGAGAGATACTTTAATTACCGATTTAAACGTATTGGCAAATTTCAAACCAGTTGTTCCTGAAGATTTTACAGATACCGATTATTTAATTCTGGGAAATTTACACCCTGCTGTTCAAATGTCGGTCATCAAACAAATTCCCGTTCGCCCAAAATTGGTGGTTTTGGACACGATGAATTTTTGGATGGACAATACCTGGAGCGAGTTGATGGAATTGATTGCAAAAATTGACGTGATTACCATAAATGATGAAGAAGCGCGCCAGCTTTCCGGAGAATATTCTTTGGTAAAAGCAGCACAAAAAATCCAGGAAATGGGACCAAAATATGTGGTCATCAAAAAAGGCGAACACGGCGCTTTGTTGTTTAACGGCGACAATGTGTTTTTTGCGCCGGCATTGCCTTTGGAAGAAGTTTTTGATCCAACCGGAGCAGGAGATACTTTTGCGGGCGGATTTATTGGCCATATTACCAAAACAGGTGATATTTCTTTCGAAAATATGAAACGCGCGGTGATTGCAGGTTCAAACCTTGCCTCGTTTTGTGTCGAAAAATTTGGCACCGAGCGCATGGAAAATCTGACACATCAGGAAATACAAAAACGATTATTACAATTTAAACAATTGACCCAATTTGAAATTGAATTAGGTTAAAATGAATTCCGCACGCGTGCGGAATTTTTTATTTGAATCACAATTAATACTACTACTATGAGCGACGCTATTAAACATGAATGTGGAATTGCAATGGTTAGAATGTTAAAACCGTTACAATATTATAAAGACAAATACG
>DATIRG010000479.1:0-2532 GCA_035470005.1 Lutibacter sp.
ACAGATCCACCGCCATTCAACCTTAAATCCAAAATCAATTCTTGAATTCCCTGATTTTTAAAATCGGCGAAAGCTGCATTTAATTCGTCATTATAAGAAGATCTAAATCCGTTATATACCAAATAGCCTACTTTTTTTCCATTAATATCAGCAAACACTTTTTTTAAATAAACTGGATCTTCTGAAATAACAGTTGCTGTAATTGTTTTATCGGCGATAAGGGTTCCGTTTTCAGTAACAATTGAAAATTTTACAGTTTCATTAGAAAGTTTGCCTGATACTGAAGAATAATTGCCTTCATTCATTAAAACGCCGTCCAAAGCATTGATAATGTCGCCCCTTTTAATTCCTGCTAATTCAGCCGGGGAATTTGGCGCCACATACCTTACATAAAAAATAATGTCACCTGGAGTTGTATTAATTTTCACCGCTTGCAAACGGATTCCGAATGATTTTGTAATTCCCTGAAAAGAATTATTTAAAGCCACAAAATCATCAACAATCCAAGAAAATCTGTCCGTGGTTCCTTCTTGAAAAAGCAAACTGTAGAAAAAATCTTCAGGGTCTGCCGTTGCATTTAAATAAGTGTAATAGGCGTCATTTTCATCATCTTTGGTATTTGCCAAAACCGGTACTTCCGTTTGCCAATTGTACCAAGAATTCATCCCTTTCCAAATAAAATTGTTTATTGGTTTTTCCAATTTTACTGAATCATCAACAATTGACGATGAATCATCGTTATTATCGCAACTAACAAATGTTAAACTCAACACAAAAGAAATTGCAAAAATGTAGCTACTTTTTTTCATTTTTTAATTTTTGTTTTATGGATGCAATATATCAATTTTTATTCCAAATATAAAATATGATGTTACAAAAACCTAACTTGCTCGTCATACTTATAATAACATCAGAAAATCGTTTTAACAACCAAACTTAAAATGAATCAGTCAGAGTTTTTAAAAAAGGTAATGCCTTTTAAAGATAAGGTGTTTAGATTGGCAAAAAGACTGCTGATTTCAACAGAAGAGGCAGAAGATGCCACCCAGGAGCTTTATTTTAAGCTTTGGAAAAACAAGTCGAAGTTAAGCGACTATAACAGTATTGAGGCTTTTGCGATGACGATGACGAAGAATTATTGTTTTGACCGATTAAAATCGAAGCAGGCCAGTAATTTATCGCTGGTTCACAGTAACTATAAAGAAGGTGGAACGTCTTTACAGAAAAGGGTAGAACTTAATGACACCATAAGTTTGGTCCATAAATTGATTGAAAGGTTACCTGAGCAACAAAAAATTATCATACAGCTTAGAGATATTGAACAATATGAATTTGATGAAATAGCAGAAATGCTAAATATGCAGCCAACCGCAATAAGGGTTTCACTATCAAGAGCAAGAAAAACAATTAAAGAACAATTAATAAAACAACACAATTATGGAATTAGTTAATCTAGAAAAGTTGTTAGAAAAATATCTGGCCGCTGAAACGTCCATCGCCGAAGAAAATGAATTAAAAACTTATTTTTCAGGAGATGATGTAGCGCCACATTTAGAAGAATACCGAGAAATGTTCGGCTATTTTTCAGCCAGTAAAAATGAGAAATTTACAAAAACCATTCAATTAAAAAGTCGAAAACTGAATTGGAAATGGTTATCTGTAGCGGCCTCAGCAGTTTTATTGGTAAGTGTGTACACCGGGTACCAAAAAAACCAACAAGCAAAAGCCGAAAAAATTTATGAGGAAACGCAATATGCTTTCACCTTGCTTTCGGCCAATTTAAACAAAGGAACTGCAGCAATTTCTGAATTGCAAGAGTTTGATAACACAACAAACAAAATTTTTAAACAACCTAAATAAACAAAAAAATGAAAAAAATAATTTTTATAATCGCCCTTGCCATTTTACCATTCACAAACTATGCTCAAGTTTCAATTTTTGATAAATTTGAAGCTATGGATGATGTAACCTCAGTTATCGTAAATAAAGAGGCATTTAAAATGATGAGTAAATTTAAAGGAAACACTCCGGAGTCTAAAGCTTATGTGGAAATGGTGCAAGATTTGGAATCTTTAAAAGTTTATACCACAGAAAGTAGTGCAATTGCCAGTCAAATGGAAGAAGTGGTTTCAAAATATTTGAAAACTTCAAAACTTGTTGAATTGATGCGCGTAAAAGATAAAGACGCCAATGTTAAAATATTCATTCGTCCGGGAAAAGATGACAGTCATGTAAGTGAATTGTTAATGTTTGTGAATGATATGACAAATAAAGCCAATAAGCAAGCTGTTGTGTTAACGTTAACAGGTGAAATTGACTTAAATAAAATTTCTGAAATTACGGAAGCGCATATCCCAAGCAGCAGCAAACATTTAAAAAATAAATAATCACCGGAATGAAAACATTTTTAAAAGTTTCAATGGTCGCTTTTGTGACAGTAATTTTGACAATTTCCTGCGAAACAAAGCCATCTTTACAGAAAGATTAGGTAGACCGTAAAGAAAATAACGCGTTTATTTCTGTTGATTTGCC
>DATIRG010000480.1:0-2376 GCA_035470005.1 Lutibacter sp.
AGAATGCACAACTTTATGAAGATCAAAAAACGACGCTCGAAAGTTTTGTCGGAACATTAGCCAGCACCATCGACGCCAGAGATCCGTTGACCGCAGGTCATTCCAATCGCATCTCACTGTACTCGGATGAGATAGCTAAAATGATAAACTTGCCGCAGAAACGAAGAGAGATACTTCGCTATGCTGCCTTGTTGCATGATTACGGAAAAATCGCGATTCGGGAAGCCATCTTGTGCAAAAACGGGAGTTTGTCCATGGATGAATATTGTCACATCCAGGAGCACGCGATGTTTACGAAAAATATTCTAAAAAAAATCCACTTCAGTCGTGATTTTAAAGAAGTTCCCAAAATTGCAGCGTCACATCATGAGAAAATGAATGGCTCCGGTTACCCGGAAGGCTTGATTGGCGATCAGATTCCAATTGAATCACGCATACTGGCAGTCTCTGATGTTTTCGATGCGCTGACGTCAAAGCGACACTATCGCGACCGAATGGAATTTGAAAATGTCATGGATATTATGATGAACAACGCGGGTTCCCATTTTGATCGCAATATCATCGATGCTTTCAAAAAAATCAGAATTGACCGGTTGATTGAAATTTTAGAGATCGATTACATCGATCAGCTTCGTCAGGAAGATTTGCGATACCTGGCGCATTTTGAAGTGCGACATTTATTAGAAGTGATCAAAGACGGCGCGCTGAATAATGAAGAAGATAAAATGGAAAACCTGTTTTATAAATATTACCAGCGCAAATATTTTAAATCGGAAAATGACGAAATTCAGGATGACAAGATCATCGGACCAAGTTTAAAATATGCTAACTGCTAAGGGACGTGAATTAAATAACTGTCCCATTTACGAATGATCCTTGCTCATAGAAAGGCAAGATTGCTTTATCAAATGAGTAACTTAATTAATTCACAGTCCTAAATGAAAAAACATCAGCATAAAATTTTATTGCTTTTATCTGTTGCATTGATTGCTTGTCTTATTGCTTCAAAAGCAAGCACTCAAAATTTTGATCAGAAAAGCATGAGTGCAAATTTGCAATCAGAGGATTTGTCATCGGACAGCATAAAAACTACCGTGAAATCACCGACAGGAGCGATGATTCGTTCCCTGGTTTTTCCTGGCTGGGGACAGTGGTATAATAATAAAAAATTGAAAGCGTTGTTGATTTTTGGCACTGAGGTTGGATTGCTGGCGAATTCGATTTATTTAAATCAAAAATATCTGGAATGGAATCAAAAATTCAAGGGGAGTGAGCCTGGGTACGAGCAAGATGTCATTATAGCCAACCGAGAATTTTATATCAACAATCGAAACAGCTCAAATTGGTGGCTGGTCGGCGCGATATTGTTTAGCATCGCGGATGCGTTTGTTGACGCCCATTTATCCAATTTTGATGAAAGCTCGGATTTATCTTTTTTAAATATCTCCCCGATTGGTGATGGCAAATATGACGGGATTCGATTATCCATTTGTTTGCGCTATTAATAAATTTTCAAGAATTAACAGGAGGAATTTGTGTCCAATTTAGAGACCTCGCGAGGGAATTGGGGATCAAAGCTTGGTTTTATTGTCGCTGCTGCTGGTTCTGCAATTGGGCTTGGGAATATCTGGCGATTTCCTTATGTCGCCGGTGAGAACGGCGGAGCTGCTTTTGTTTTAATCTATATTATTTTTGTTGTTCTGATTGGTTTGCCGGTGATGATCGCCGAGCTTGCTATCGGTCGGAATACTGTAAAAAATCCTGTTGGAGCATTCAAAAAACTACTTCCTCAAAGCTTATGGAAAGCTATTGGAGGCTTGGGTGTCATCACAGGAATCGGGATTCTTTCTTTTTATGCCGTGATTGCAGGATTCACGGTGGGGTATTTCATTAAAATCATTTTGGGTGATTTTAATGCAATTGAATCCGCCGCCCAGTCGGGTCAAATTTTTGCTGCTTTCACTGCCAATCCTTACATTTCGATTGGATTGCTTTTGGTTTTTATTATTCTAACAGTTTTGGTTGTCATGGGAGGAGTTTCAGCAGGAATTGAACGCTGGTCTAAAATATTAATGCCGCTATTGTTTCTGCTGCTGATCATTCTGGCAATCTATTCAATTACGCTGGAAGGAGCAACGAAAGGTTTGAGTTTCTATTTAAAACCTGATTTTTCCAAGATCACATTAACCACTTTCGCCAGGGCGTTGGGGCAGGCGCTATTTTCGTTGAGCCTGGGCATGGGCACCATGATAACGTATGGCAGCTATATCTCAAAAAGAGATAACCTTGTGACATCGGCAGCTTATGTTTGCTTCTTCGATACATTGATTGCCATTCTTGCCGGGCTGGTGATGTTCCCGGCGCTTTTTGCTATGG
>DATIRG010000481.1:0-6927 GCA_035470005.1 Lutibacter sp.
AATATCCAAAATACTGTTCGGATTAAAATCCAAATTTGCCCAAGCGCCCAATAAAACACCATCAGTACCAACTTTCATCGCTGTTTTCAAAATTTTCAACTGTTTGCTCATAAGCTTCATCATTCAATTCAATAGCATCAATGGTTTCCGCATCACATCGCTGCGCCATCATTAAGGCGATTAAACCTGTGCCGGCGCCAATATCCAAAATACTGTTCGGATTAAAATCCAAATTTGCCCAAGCGCCCAATAAAACACCATCAGTACCAACTTTCATCGCTGTTTTATCTTGTTGAATGGTAAATTGCTTAAATTGGAATGGTTTCATAGAGTTTGAAATTGAAAAACTAAAAGTTTTGGATCACAAAAGTACAAAGGCTCACAGATAAATAGTTTAAAAAATCAAGTAATTATATGGTCGTCCAGTTTTCTAGGAAATTCACAATTAAACTTCTCTATTCACAATGCGCAAATTGAGCTAAATAAGTCGTAAATCAATCCTTATTCTAAAAAATATAAGTCTTAAATTTACAGTTATCATTTATATAAAATTAATTTTCCCTTTTCAAGCTATTTAAAAATGAGACCTTATATATTAATTATTGCCCTTGTATTTAGTATAAATTCAGCTGCCAATGTTCGTTTACCAAAACTTTTTTCCGATGATATGGTGTTGCAACGAGATCATTTAATTCCCATTTGGGGTTGGGCAAATGCCAATGAAAAAATTGAGATTCGTTTTAACAAACAATTAAAATCAACCAAAGCCGACAAAAACGGGAAATGGATTGTGCGCTTGGATGCGGAAAACGCTGGCGGACCTTATGAATTATCCATCAAAGGAAAAAACCACCTGATTTTAAAAAATGTTTTGGTGGGTGAAGTATGGATTTGCAGCGGACAATCGAATATGGAGTTTACGGTAAATGAAGCGATGAATGCCGAAAAAGAAATAAATGATGCTGATTATCCATTTATCCGACATTTTAAAGTAGAAAGAGATGTTAGTTCGTTACCCAAAGATGATGTAAAGTCGGGAAAATGGGAAGTAAGCACTAAAAAAACTGTGGGAAATTTTACAGCTGTTGGTTACTTTTTTGCAAAAAAACTTTACGAAGAATTAAAAATACCCATAGGATTGATAAATACTTCTTGGGGAGGAACGGGCTCAGAAACCTGGACGAGTCGTGAGGCTTTTGAAAGTAGTGAAGAATTTGCTTCAATGATTGCCGAAATGCCAAAAGTTAATTTGGATTCCATTTCTCAAATATTCATCAAATCCATCACAAAAAGAATTGAAACATTGCAGGGTTCAAAAATAGATTCGGACAATACAGCACAATTTAAAGAATTGGAATTCGATGATGTTTCCTGGCCAGAAATCAATCAGCCTGAACTTTGGGAAACACAAGAATTGGGAGAATTTGATGGGGTTGTTTGGTTGCGAAAAACAATTACACTTTCAACCGAAGATACGGGAAAAGCTGGTATGCTGGAATTGTCAAAGATTGATGATGAAGACATTTCTTTTATCAACGGCATTGAGGTAGGAAGAAATAATATTTGGGATGCAAAAAGAAAATATCCAATACCTCTAGGACTACTAAAAGCAGGTGAAAACACGATTGCCATTCGGGTGGTTGATGGCGGCGGAGGCGGCGGAATATATGGTGATACTTCAGATTTTAAATTGACTGTTGGAAATAATGCCATCCCATTAACAGGAAAATGGAAATACCAAGTGGAATCGGTAAAAAGTGACATCAGCCCGAACAGTTATCCTTCTTTATTATACAACGCGATGGTAAATCCGTTAATTCCTTTTGCTATTCAGGGTGTTTTGTGGTATCAGGGAGAAACCAATGCATGGCGGGCACAACAATACAAAAAAGCCTTTCCCTTAATGATCAGCGACTGGAGAAATAAATGGCATCAAGGTAATTTTCCCTTCTATTTTGTGCAGTTATCAAGTTTTAATGAAACCAATGGCAACAGCAATAACGGAAGTATGTGGGCAGAACTTCGTGAGGCGCAAACAGAAACCCTGCAATTGCCAAACACAGGAATGTGCGTAACTACCGATAATGGTGATCCACTTGACATTCATCCAAAAAATAAACAGGACGTCGGAAAACGATTGGCAGCCATCGCCTTAAGCAAAACCTATAAAAAAAATATTGTTTACAGTGGGCCTACTTTTATATCGATGGAAATACAAGAAAACAAAATAATTGTTTCTTTTGAAAATATTGGCTCCGGATTGTCAACTCCAGATAAATATGGGTATGTAAAAGGATTTGAAATCGCTGGAGATGATCAAATATTTTATTATGCCAAAGCCAAAATAGTTGATGACAAAGTAGTGATTTACAATGAAAATGTGAAAAATCCTGTTGCCATACATTTTGGTTGGGCTGATGACGCAAGCGACAATAACCTCTATAATAAAGAGGGATTTCCCGCTGTACCTTTTAGAACCGATAAATGGAAAAATGTTACTGATACGATTAATTATAGAATTGTTCAGTAAATTTTTGAGTGTTTTATTCTGTGCCGGATTCTCAGCATTGGGATCGCATCAAATTGTTTTCATTTTAAGTTTTTTTAACCAATTAATCTGAGGGCTTCTTTTTTACTCAAACTGTTCAAAGCGGTTATTTTGGTAAATTCTACGACCCAATTTGGATTTGTTTTGATGTATTCCCTTAAAATCCAACCAATAACTTTGTTGATAAAAAATTCCTTTGAAGCCAATAATGCATTGATTACAGAACTCAGTAAAACGGTGTCCAAATTTTCTTTGTATTTCAGTTGAAACAGCAAAGCCGATCTTTATAACCAAATATTATTTGAGTTAAGCCACTTTTTGGCATATAAATATCTTTGTTCGGGATATTTATTAAAATATTCGCCCATCAATTTTGCTGCAATAAAATCAACGGTGTCCCACCAAGATTTGTGCGTTACCATATATTCAAAAAGTTTGATGTCCTTTTTCTCCAATTGTTTTACATATTTCAAAGCAAGTTCTTGGGAGAAATATTGATAATCCCGCTGTGGTTTTTCCCAAAGCGCTATTACAATTTTGTCTAATTCCTTTTTTTTAGGCAGAAATTCTTTTATGAAAAATGGTTTTTGAATTTCCCGTCTTTCCGTTGATTTTATGCCATAAAACTCAAATTGATTTCACATATATGCTTTTTGCTCCAACCCAATTTTTGGAGTTGCATTTTTATCAAATTCAAGTTCTAAAGTATTTATGAATGTGGTCATTTTTGTCTTTTTCGCGCTAATAAAAATTTATATCTGAACAAAGATAGTTATTAACCGATTGCCATTTTAAATTTTAACCTATTTGAAATTAATGTGTTATATTTGATATATGACAATTATCATTTATCAATTATTATTAACCTTTTAATAAATACTATGAATTATGAAAACAGGTTTACTAGTTGTGATTTCGATATTCTTTTCCTTACAATTTCAGTTAAAAGCGCAGGAAAATATTGTGGTTCTGCATCCTTTGGTTGGATCTACCATTGATAAAACAGAAATGGAAAAATACGCACTTTTTAATGAGCATAGAAATGAAAATATCACCTATTTTATCATAAACACAAATAAAGAAAAAACCTATTTACTTGGCCTTTCAGCTGAAAAAATCGTTTTTAATACAGAAATTGGAAGCGATTATCTTGCAATGCAAACAGAAAATATTGAGAAGATACATCAAGGTAATTCCTCATTTTCTAAAACTAATTCAACTTCATTCAGTATGCACAAAACCGACTTCAATACCAGTGAAACCATAAAAATGAATCTGGTAATTATGACTCCTGAAATGCGTAAAAGCATTAAACAGAGCATAAATCAGGAAAAATCGCTAAACCTAAGCAAGGAACATAAAAGTAATTTAAAGAAAGGATTCAGAAATTAAAATAATTTATTGCGGTCATTCGATATTTTCAATAATGGTTGATTTCCCTTTTCTTCCATTGTTTGAAAATGCTGCCAGTGTAATTTTTCCCTTTTCAACAATTGGTTTTGAGTAATTTTCACTGTTGATGGTTGGTTCAGTGCCGTCTGTTGTAAAACGGATTATAAATCCAGGTTGCTGAATATTGGCTATTACTTTTCCTGCGTCAATAATTGCTCCCACTGGTGGAATTCGGTATTTAAATCCGCCTAAATAATAGTTCAACCGCGGCAATTCTTTTTTTCCCAGAACATTTACAAACATTGACCAGTCTTTGTTATAAGAAATGTTCATCTTTTCCTGATTCTTTTCAATGGCCCAAGAAGGATTTTGAGCCCAGGCGCGCTCTGCCAAAGCCAATAATTTAGGAAATAATAAATACTCCAAAATATTGGTATCCCGAACATTTTCGCTGAACAATTGCCCTTGAATTCCGAGAATATTTGATTTGCCGTAATCGGTCAATCTTTCTTTTCCATCGAACAAATTTTTCTCAATAGGATTTCCATTGGTGTCTTCTTTGGTGTTTTTATAATAATCAAAAGGGATAAAATAAAAAGGTTTTTCAGTATCATTAAATCCTGCCCAATTATATCCGGGCTCATCTGCCGCTTTTTCATAAGCCAAATCAAAATACAGATTGCTTACGCTTGAAAGCACCACTTTATAGCCTGCATTTGCCAAACGGTAAGGTAAATCTTCGTCGCCCCAGCCAATTCCGTTATTCCAAACGTGCGCCCTAAAACCCTTATTGGCAAAATCGGGATTTGGAATGTACTTGTTTTTTCCGTCCAAAACCGTCTTCCGCATCGCAATTTCTTCCCAACCGGAAAGTGCAATTCCACGTTTGGTGAGCATTTTTTCCATTTTATCGAAATAATAATACCAAAGATCATCAGTTGAATTAAGTTTATCATCATCTGTAATTAATTTATTGGAAATTGGAGAAAGTTTCCAAGTTCCTTTCGGTACTTCATCTCCGCCAATATGAATGGTTGCAATTGGCGCGCCGGCATCTTTGTACATCGCCAACAACTCATCAATCACTTTTTCCATAAAATTATAGGTTGAAGGCAAAGCCACACACATAATATTATCGGTCCACAATTGCGCTGAAGTATAAACAGATTTGTCATTTAAATCACGAAGTAAATAGCGTTCAGCTTCTTGCTGATTGCCTTGCTTCATATATTTACGATACCTTGAATCCATCGCTTTTATGGCCGCTCTGCTATGTCCAGGTGATTCAATTTCAGGAATTACATTGATGTGTCTTTCTGTGGCGTATTTTAGGATTTCTATAAAATCCTGTCTTGAATAATAGCCGCTTCCCGGATAAAATCCTGGATCAGGACCGGATGCGTAAGAAGACGGCAAAAATGAATTGCTGTCGGTTGTATGGCCACGTTTTCCCCCAACTTCTGTAAGTTCAGGCAAGTCAGGAATTTCAATTCTCCAGCCTTCATCGTCGCTAAAATGAAAATGAAAACTGTTCATTTTATACAGCGACATAGCGTCCAGCATTTTGAAAATTGTTTCTTTTGTCTGAAAATTGCGCGCCACGTCAAACATAAAACCTCTGTATTCAAAACGAGGTTCATCTTTTACCTCACAATTTGGAATTGCAATAGCCATTGATTTATTTTTCCAGGAATTCGCAGGCAACAATGATTTTAAAGATTGAATTCCGTAAAAAATTCCATTACCTGTTGATGCTGAAATTTCAATTTTATTTGATTGGATATCAAGAATATATTCTTCATTTTTTAAATCTGCTTTTTTTAGCATAATTTGTTTACCGCTATTTTCTGCGGAATTAACTCCAAAATTTCCTTCAACAACTTTACTTAATTCATTTGAAAGATAGTTGGCTTCACTAGAAAATTCGGAATCTGATTGAATGTTCAAATTATTATCCAGCACAAATTCTCCAGGAATATCTTTAAAAAATTTTGGGGAAGGGAAAATTTTCGGCAAATTTTCAAGGGAAATGTCTTCAATTATTTTGTTGTTGTTAAAAGTGGTTTCGGACGTAATAAAATTTACTGTAGCATCCGAAATAGGCTTCAAAATATAATTTTTTAAGGAATATCCTTTTTCAGGATTAGCATCCCAAACAATATAAAATCCTGCTGGAGCATAGGTGTGATTCAAAATTTTTCCATTAGAAATAAATGAAAAATCAACGCTTTGATTTGGCTTTAATCCTTTAAAATTTTTGGTAGGTTTTAGCTGGCTAATGTCGCCATTTATGTGTGTGATAACAAAATCTTTTGAGTTTGGCGTTGGGGATGTGTTGCGGCTGTAACTAAAATAAATTGTCCATCCCGATGCCGGAAATAAGTTTTTTCCGGTGTTTGTGAATTTGAAGGAAGTAAGCACTTTTCCCTCCTTATTGTAATTATTGGTTATAAGTTCCCAATTGATTTGCAATTTATTTTCATCAAACAAAGGTTTTTGCTGAGAATATGCAGCCAATGAGATAACAAAGAACACTATTAAAATAATTATTGAACGCATTTTAAAAAAGTTTTTTATGATTTATAGCGGAGAATAACTGACTCCCAATTCATTATTGTTGCTGTTTATATATGGATTGTATAAATTCAAAGACCATTTTTTTCCAGTCACCATATCTGCTAAATATAAATCATATTGCCCGATTCCCCCAATTTTTGTGCTTGAAATTATTACCGTATGGCTATTCACCGGATAAGCATCAGAGAAATTGGCATTAGACACATTAAATGGCAACCTTTTAGGAGTTGTGTTGTTGAAATAACCCAAATAAATCTGGTCATTTTTGTTGTTTAGACCTTCCCAGCGCGTAAATAAAAAGGTGGCATTGTGAATAACATTGGGATAATATTCCTCCAATTTTTCTATTGTCGACAAGGCTAATGTGGTGTTATTGGTAATGGAATAAAGATAAATATTCAAGGTGTTGT
>DATIRG010000482.1:0-2477 GCA_035470005.1 Lutibacter sp.
AATACGGATACTATTGAAGTCAGCAAAGCAACCCCGGCGCTTGGTCCGTCTTTTGGCGTGGCACCTTCCGGCACATGAATATGAACTTTATATTCATCCAGAAGTTTTGGATCGATGCCAAAATCACTGGCATTTGCCCTGATGTATTCCATCGCAATGGTTGCCGATTCTTTCATCACATCACCCAACATTCCGGTAATGGTAAGGCCTTTTCCTTTTGAAATGATGGATTCAATAAATAAAATATCGCCTCCAACACTGGTCCACGCCAAGCCCGTTACAACACCCGCAATCTCATTGGTTTCATATTTATCTCGTTGCATATGAGAAGTTCCCAAAACTTTTTCAACAATTTCTGTGGTAATATTTACCACATACTCTTCTTCCATAGCGATGGATTTAGCTGCGTAACGTACAATTTTTGCAATTTGTTTTTCCAAACCTCTTACACCAGATTCCCGGGTATAAGCTTCCACAATTTTTTCCAATTGCTTCTTGCCTATCTGCAAATGCGCACTAGTCAATCCGTGTTCTTTTAACTGTTTTGGCAACAAATGACGTTTGGCGATTTCCATTTTTTCTTCCGTCGTATAGCCAGAAACATTAATGATTTCCATTCGGTCGCGCAAAGCCCAAGGAATGGTAGACAAACTGTTAGCCGTGGCAATAAACAACACTTTGGAAAGGTCGTAGTCCAACTCTAAATAATTGTCGTAGAATGTGGTGTTTTGTTCTGGATCCAATACTTCCAACATGGCAGAAGACGGATCGCCATTATGGCTTGAAGAACCCATTTTATCGATTTCATCCAACACAAAAACCGGATTTGAAGTGCCTGCCTTTTTCATATCTTTAATGATACGGCCCGGCATAGCGCCAATATATGTTTTTCTGTGTCCTCTAATTTCTGCTTCATCGCGCAAACCGCCCAAAGACATACGAATATATTTTCTGCCAAGCGCTTCAGCAACCGATTTTCCCAAAGAAGTTTTTCCGACTCCCGGAGGGCCGTACAAACAAATAATCGGGGATTTCATGTCGCCTCTCAATTTCAACACCGCCAAATGCTCGATGATGCGTTCTTTTACTTTTTCCAATCCGAAATGGTCTCGATCCAGTATTCTTTGTGCACGTTTTAAATCGAATTTGTCTTCGGAATATTCATTCCAAGGCAATTCCAGCAACAGGTCCAAATAATTGCGTTGCACAGAATATTCCGCTACCTGCGGATTCATGCGTTGCAAGCGTCCCAATTCTTTCTCAAACGTTTCTTTTACTTCATCGTTCCATTTCTTCGTTTTCGCCATTTCGCGCATTTCTTCCAATTCTTCATCGTAAGAAACACCGCCCAATTCTTCCTGAATTGTTTTTAATTGCTGATTTAAGTAATATTCACGTTGTTGCTGATCCATATCAGAACGTGTTTTAGACTGAATGTCATTGCGCAAAGCCAATCGCTGCAATTCAATATCCATCTTTTTTAAAGTCAGCAATGCCCTTTCTTTCAAGTTATCGGATTGCAATAATTCTTGCTTCTCCTCCACTTTCAAATTCATATTTGAAGAAACAAAATTGATTAAAAACGGATTGCTCTCAATGTTTTTAATGGCAAAAGTGGCTTCGGAAGGCAAATTCGGATTCTCTTTAATGATGCGAACCGCCATTTCTTTGATGGAATCGATAATGGCTTCAAATTCGGGTTCTTTTTCCTCAGAACGATCTTCTATGCGTGGTTTTGTGGTTGCCTGCATATAAGGTTTTTCCTGCACAAAGGCGTCAATTTCAAAACGCTTTTTACCCTGAATAATTACCGTTGTATTTCCGTCAGGCATTTTCAACATCCTTAAAATACGGGCAACGGTACCCACTTTGTAAATATCGTTGGTGGTTGGATCTTCAATGCTTTCATCTTTTTGCGCAACAACGCCGATAATTTTATTTCCCTTATAGGCTTCTTCAATCAAGCGAATTGACTTGTCGCGACCGGCGGTAATTGGAATTACAACGCCAGGAAACAACACCGTATTTCGCAAAGGCAATATGGGCAATACAGACGGAATGTCCTCATTATTTATTTCTTCTTCATCTTCAGGAGTCATCAATGGTATCAAATCAGCATCCTCATCTAACATGTGCTGTAATGACAGATTGTCCAGTTTAAAAATTTTCGATTTACTCATAGTATTTTATTGGGTCATTTTGTCATTAATAATTTCCTGACTTAAAAAATGATTTATGCAAAATTAATTTATATTTCTGGTTTTCAATAATTTATATTGATAACAACTGTGTTATCTCTTAATAAATTTCAATTGTTATGCCAAAAATCTTATTAGACCTTATTATTTTTTTAAGTAATTTTAAATAAATTATAATTATTGGGTCATTGGCTTGAATGTTAAACTGATTTGTGTTAGGGATTATAGTGAAAATCCCGGAATTGCGAGCTTATTCAGCAATATGTTCAACAGATTGCC
>DATIRG010000483.1:0-5392 GCA_035470005.1 Lutibacter sp.
GCCTAGCATTCGATTTATTTCAGACTTTCTCATAGGAACGGGATCGCCGCCTTTGACTTCGCCTAAAAATCCGATAACACCGGGTATTGATTTAATGATGTGTGGAAGTTCACCACTTAAGTTTGCTTCAATCATTACATAACCGGGAAAATAAACACGTTCTTTGTTTATTTTTTTTCCATTACGCACTTGAATAACTTTTTCTGAAGGAACAAGAACTCTATCAACATAGTCAGTCATGCCTAAACGGGCAATCTCGTTCTCAATATAAGTTTTCACCTTATTCTCTTGTCCGCCAATTGCTCTAACAACATACCATTTTTTAACAGAATCTGTCATACTAATTTTTAATAATTAAAACAGTTTAAAATATTCAGTTAAAACTGATTGAAAAACTTTATCTACAGCAAATACCGCTAATGCGAATATGATGGTAAATATTGCAACAACAACAGTAGATTTTTGGGCTTCTTCCCAAGAAATCCAAGAGACCTTATTGCGTAACTCTTCAAATGAGTCTTTTAAGTAATTGATTAAATTCATTTTCTCAAATTTTAATCGTGTAGAAAAACTTCCTTCAACTATGTTCAGGATAAACTTTTTACACTACTTTTTTTTATTTGCACGGGTGGAGAGACTCGAACTCCCGACACCTGGTTTTGGAGACCAGTGCTCTACCAACTGAGCTACACCCGTAAATTTAAGGTGCTCCTCTAAAAAAGAAGCACCTATAATTTATCTTGTATCAGGTGTATATTATTAATCTAATAATTCAGTAACCTGACCTGCACCAACTGTTCTACCGCCTTCACGGATTGCAAAACGTAAACCTACGTTTAATGCGATTGGTTGATGTAAATCTACTTTTATTGTTAAGTTATCCCCAGGCATAACCATTTCAACGCCTTCCGGTAAAGTAATAGTACCTGTTACATCCGTTGTACGAACATAAAATTGTGGACGGTAGTTGTTATGGAATGGTGTATGACGACCACCTTCTTCTTTTTTAAGAACGTAAACCTCAGCTTTGAATTTACCGTGTGGAGTTACAGAACCTTTTTTACAGATTACCATACCTCTTTTAATATCTTCTTTTGCAATACCTCTTAATAAAAGTCCAACGTTATCTCCTGCTTCACCTCTATCTAATATTTTACGGAACATCTCAACTCCTGTAATTGTAGAGGTTAATTTTTCAGCACCCATACCAATAATGTCAATAACATCACCTGTATTTGCGATTCCTGTTTCAATACGTCCTGTTGCAACTGTTCCACGACCAGTAATTGAAAATACGTCTTCAACTGGCATAAGGAATGGTTTATCAATATCACGTACTGGTAATTCAATCCAAGTATCAACGGCATCCATCAGTTCAACGATTTTCTCCATCCATTTTGGTTCTTTGTTCAAACCTCCTAAAGCAGAACCTTGAATAACTGGTGTATTGTCACCATCATAGTCATAGAAAGACAATAAGTCTCTGATTTCCATTTCTACCAATTCCAATAACTCTTCATCATCAACCATATCCACTTTATTCATGAATACAACCAATCTTGGAATACCAACCTGACGGCCTAATAAGATATGCTCTCTAGTTTGAGGCATTGGTCCGTCTGTTGCAGCAACAACGATGATAGCACCATCCATTTGTGCAGCACCTGTTACCATGTTTTTCACGTAATCCGCGTGACCTGGACAGTCTACGTGGGCATAGTGACGATTTGCTGTTGAATATTCAACGTGCGCGGTATTGATAGTGATACCTCTTTCTTTCTCCTCGGGAGCATTATCAATTTGATCAAAGTTTTTTACTTCACAAAATCCTTTTTCTGCTAATACTACAGTAATAGCAGCTGTTAAAGTTGTTTTACCGTGATCAACGTGTCCAATTGTCCCAATGTTTAAATGTGGTTTTGAACGATCAAAGGTTGCTTTTGCCATGATTATTAAATTTTAATTTTTAAATCTTAGTTATATATAGTGTTAATTTCAATTCTTATTTTGAGCCAATGATGGGATTTGAACCCATGACCTCTTCCTTACCAAGGAAACACTCTACCCCTGAGCTACACCGGCAAAAAAAAGAGCGAGAGACCGGGCTCGAACCGGCGACAGTCAGCTTGGAAGGCTGAAGCTCTACCAACTGAGCTACTCTCGCAATATTTTTTTTTCAATTCCCTACTGTTTTATATTGCTATAAAACAATTGTGGTGAGAGAAGGATTCGAACCTTCGAAGCTTGCGCAGCAGATTTACAGTCTGCCCTCGTTGGCCACTTGAGTATCTCACCATTTTTCAAAGATCTGGCCGATAGATACTTTCTTCGACTGCACAAAGGATAAACTTATCATCCTATTTCATAAATATCTAAAAAAATTCAAACATTTACTTTCCTTAGCGTTTTTCTCTTTCAAAGAGCCGATAGAGGGACTCGAACCCACGACCTGCTGATTACAAATCAGCTGCTCTAGCCAGCTGAGCTACATCGGCTTTTTACTCCACAAAAGAAGTCCGCTATTTCTAACGGACTGCAAATGTATTAAAGTTTTATTTTTTAAACAAAGCTTTTGCGATAATTTTTATTTTTTTATTTATCACGTACTTTTTCTTTCTCTTTGGACAACTTTCTTTTTAAAGAATCTACAGCAACCATGGTGCCTTCCTCAAACGTTTTGCATTGTTTTTTGACTACAATGTCGTTGCCCGGAATATTAATTTTAATGTCAACTGTTTTATTTTCTTTTTCGCTCGTTTGTAACACCTTTAAAAACACTTCTGAATCTACAATTTTATCATAATACTTTTCCAAACTAGCTACTTTTTTCTCAACAAAATCAATAAGACCCTTATCTGCATTAAAATTCACAGATTGTACAATTACTTTCATAATACATCAGTTTTTTTGGCTTCTTGGGTGAGCCTGGTTATATACTTCCTTTAATTTACCCAAACTACTGTGGGTGTAAATTTGTGTTGACGCTAAACTTGAATGTCCAAGCAATTCTTTTACTGCGTTTAAATCAGCACCTTCATTAAGCAAATGTGTTGCAAAAGAATGCCTAATTACATGAGGGCTTTTCTTTACTTTTGATGACACCGCACTAAAATAATTATTTATTGTGCGATACACAAGCGTATCATATATTTTTTTACCATTTTTTGTTAAAAATAAATAAGGTTCAATAATATCAATATTTTCTCTGATGGCGCTATATTTCAATAAGGACTCCTTCACTGTTTTTAATAACGGTATATAGCGTTCTTTATTCCGCTTTCCCAACACTTTAACAGTTTCATTAACATAATCAACATCGGTCATTTTAATGTTGATCAACTCGTTTCTTCGCATTCCTGTCGAATAAAATAATTCGACCATTAATTTATTTCGAACAGATTCAAAATCGTCTTCATCCATTGAATCAAGTACGCTAAAAATTTCCTTTTCCGAAAAAGGAACCTGAACTTGTTTCAAAACTTTTAAAGCTTGATGTTTCACCAAAGGACTAGCTTCAATCTGTTTCGTTTTCTGAAGAAATTTATAAAATGATTTTAAGGAAGAAACTTTTCTGTTAATGGTTCGGTTGGTGATTTTCGCATTCACCAAACTCACTATCCAGTTTCGTATTTGGGCATAATTTACGGTTGCAATACTTTCATTGCCAAATTCCTGGTCACAAAAAGTTTGAAATGAATTTAAATCATTTTGATACGCCGTAATGGTGTGATGCGAGTATTTTTTTTCTAAAGCGAGGTAATTTAGAAATGAAGTTATGGGCATAAGAAAAACCGTTAGTACACAAATTTACGAATTGTTATTTGTATTTACTAACGGTTTATGAAATTGGTTAAAAAAATTAACCTTGCTCTTCGTTTGTTCTTAAATTTTGAACATACTTGGCTTTTATGTTTTTAGCACGATTTGTTACTGATGGTTTTATGAACTGTTTACGTGCACGTAGGTTTTTCATCGTTTTTGTGCGATCAAATTTCCTTTTATAACGTTTTAACGCTCTATCAATATTTTCTCCGTCTTTTACTGGTATAATTAACATAGTTTAGCACCTCCTTTCAAACTGTTCCTTTTTTAATTTTGGTTTGCAAATATACATCTAAATATAATATCTGCCATAAATTTGTCAAAAATTTCACTGTCAACAATTATGTTGTTGCTTTGTATTCTTTTTTATCGATAATTATTTTTGCGATAATTTCACGTAAAATTTCAGAAGTTCCTCCTCCTATTGGCCCTAATCTGCTGTCTCTCAACAATCTTGCCATCGGGTAATCTTCCATATAGCCGTAACCGCCTAAAAATTGTAGACATTCATAAATTACTTTATCGGCTATTTTAGTGGAAACCAATTTAGACATAGTCGCCTCTTTTACAATGTATTGGCCTTCATTTAATCTTTTGGCTACGGAATAATTAAATTCTTTGCACATTTCAACCTCACTGGCCAAATCGGCAATTTTATGTCGCAACGCCTGAAATTGGTTGATTGCTTTTCCGAAAGCGTGACGTTCTGCCATATATTTTATGGCGTAATCCAACGCATATTCTGATCTTGCGTGTGCATTTATTCCCATCACCAAACGTTCCAGCGCAAAATGATTCATCAAATATTCAAAGCCTTTTCCATCCTCGCCCATTAAATTCTCTGCAGGAATCACCACATTGTCGAAAGCAATTTCAGCAGTGTCTGAAGCGCGCCATCCCAATTTATCCAGCTTTGTTGCCGAAATTCCCGGGGTGTTTCTGTCCATGATAAAAATACTGATGCCTTTGTTTCTGGCTGATGGATCTGTTTTTGCGGTCACAATCAAATAATCGGAATAAACGCCGTTGGTAATAAATGTTTTTGACCCATTAATTACAAAAGTGGCTCCTTTTTTAACCGCGGTAGTTCGCATGGAAGCAACATCTGAGCCTCCAAATGGTTCTGTAATGCACAAACAACCAATTTTTTCGCCTTCAATGCTTGCAGTCAAATACTTGTTTTTTATCGCTTCGCTTCCTTCTTTCTCCAAATGCGTCATCGCCAAATATACGTGTGCCCAAATCGCTGCAGCAAAACCGCCGGAATTTACTTTTTGAAGTTCTTCCAAAAATATTACGGTGTAAATCATATCCAATCCCAATCCGCCAAATTCTTCAGGAGCATTTATTCCCAAATAACCCATTTCGCCAAATTTCTTCCAGATGAACCTTTCAATAGTGCCGGTTTTTTCCCATTTATCGATATGAGGAACGACTTCCTTTTGTAAAAAATCCTGAAAACTTTTTCTGAATGATTGTTGTTCTTCTGTAAAATACTTACTATTCATATGGGCTGGTAGCTTAAAATATTAGTGTTATTATTTAGCTTCCAAATATAGATCTATTCTGC
>DATIRG010000484.1:0-2971 GCA_035470005.1 Lutibacter sp.
AAAAGGTTTGAAATTTCATTATGTGAACACGATGAAAGAAGTGATTGACATTGCTTTGACCAACGAGAAAGTTAAAAATGCAAAAAATTTGACAATCACACCGATTGTTAAACCAACCACCTAAATTTCTGTAAATTATACCATCAAAAAAAGGTTGCCATAAATTTATGACAGCCTTTTTTTATACATTCCTGATATCTAAAATGTGTCCGTTTTTTAACGCGCCTTTACTATCCAAATGATAAACTTTTTCAGCAACCTGTTCCGGAGAAAATAATTCTCCATGCTCATAGAAATCTATGAACCGCTGCACGGCTTTAAAGTGTTTTTTTGACGTGTTTCTTATTTTTTTCTGCATATTTGTATCAACAATTCCCGGATAAATGGAAATGATGTCAACCCCGTTTGCCAATTCTTTTTGTTCTTTTGAAACCACCTTGGTCATCATATCCAATCCTGCTTTTGAGGCGCAATACATCACCCAGCTTTCATACGGATTTACTGCGGCGCCCGATGAAATATTTAAAATTTGTTTTTTGCAGTTCCAGTCTTGCGATAATTTAATGAACTGGGAACTTAAAATCATAGGTGCCGTCAAATTTACCTGAATGGTATAGCTGATTTCTGCAGGCGTCAAATTTTCAAGGGTATTTACGGTCCCAAAATCGCCCGCATTGTTGATAAGCGTTAACTGTTGTGTGTTATTTTTGTCGAGATGCGAGAATATTTCTGTGAGGATGCTTTCAATGGTTTCGCTTTTACTTAAATCGCATTGGTATTGCTCTTCAAAATATAATTTTTCCGCCTTGCTTCTTGAAATTGAAATGACCCTGTAGCCGTTTTTATGATATTCTTTTGCCAGGCCAAGGCCCAAGCCCTTGCTGCCGCCGGTTATAATGAGTATTTTTTCCATTTGACTAAATTGAAATACCAATGTAGCAAATTTTGAGAAAAATTTGGCTATTTATCCAATTTTTTGGCTTCGTTCCAAAATACGTCCATTTCGGCAAGTGACATATCGTGCACTGATTTATTAAGTTTTTTGGCTTCGTTTTCCAAAAACTGAAAGCGGCCGATAAATTTTTTATTGGTGCGTTCCAGTGCATTTTCCGGATTTACGTTGATAAAACGCGCGTAGTTGATCAGGGAAAACAGAACATCCCCAAATTCTGATTCTATGGCCTCGGTATTTCCTTTAACAAGTTCAGCATTTAATTCATTCAGTTCTTCCTGAACTTTTTCCCAAACCTGTTCGGGTTTTTCCCAGTCAAATCCAACTCCGGCAACTTTTTCCTGAATTCTGCTGGCTTTTACCATGGCGGGAAGCGCTTTTGGAACGCCTTCCAAAACAGAAGTTTTTCCTTCCTGAAGTTTTAATTTTTCCCAGTTTTGTTTCACTTCTTCATCATCTTTCACCACCACATCGCCATAAATGTGCGGGTGGCGGTGAATCAGCTTTTCGGAAATTGAATTGGCGACATCCGCAATGTCAAAATCCTTGGTTTCAGAACCAATTTTTGCATAAAAAACCAGGTGAAGCAATAGATCGCCCAGTTCTTTTTTAATTTCGGGAAGGTCATTGTCAAGAATGGCATCACCCAATTCATAAGTTTCCTCAATGGTCAGGTGCCGAAGCGATTCAAAAGTTTGTTTTTTGTCCCACGGGCATTTTGAGCGCAACTCGTCCATAATGTCCAGCAATCGGCCAAAAGCTTGGAGTTGTTGTTCCCGTGTATGCATAAATTAAGCTTCTTTGGTTTCCTCTTCCACTTCTTTAATGGCGGCAAAATCAAAGTTTTTTGAAGCCAATAAATTATACCATTGCACTATTTTTTTAATGTTGGAGGTGTAAACACGTTCTTCATCAAAATTTGGCAATACTTCTCTGAAATAGGAAGTCAATACTTTATCGTTTTCTTTATGGCTTAGGGCTTCTTTTCCGTTTTCTTTTTCGCCGATTGATTTTAAAACAATGCGTAACGGAATTTCTTCTTCATAGGTATAAATGGCAATTTCATTCAAGGCACTAATATTGTGCGTTACGGTGATGGGGATTCTTTTTGAATCAATTAATGATTCCACAATGATTCCTCCTTTTGATTGCGCTTTAATTTCATACAATCCTGGTTTTCCGTTGATGGCTACAATGTCTTTTAATTCCATTCGTATTTTTATTGTTTAATTGTTTAACTGTGTAATCGTTTATTTGTCGTGTCTTTGCGAAGTTTTTTGAAAAAAACTGTGGCAATCTGTTAATTATTTTTATGAATTTAGCCTAATTAGCGCTTTTTCAAAAATGGAAATTTCATTTTGTAATCGGTGTCTACGAGTCCCTTTGAAATATTTTCCAATCTCTTTTTAATCAGTCTTCTTGTTAGAGAGGCAATTTTATCAATAAACAACACACCTTCAATGTGATCATATTCATGTTGTATCACTCGGGCCGCCATACCATCAATGACTTCAGTATGTTTTTCGAAATTTTCATCGAAATATTCAAGGGTAATTTTTTCTTGTCTGAAAACATCTTCTGTAATGCCCGGAATGCTTAAGCATCCTTCATTAAAAGCCCATTCATCGCCATCTTCTTTAAGTATTTTGGCATTGATAAAAACTTTTTTAAAATTGCCTAAATATTCCCGCTCTTTGTCGTTTAAATCTTCATCTTCTCCAAAAGGAGACGTATCCACAATAAAAAGCCTGATTGCTTTGCCAATTTGAGGCGCTGCCAATCCAACACCGCGCGCATTTATCATAGTTTCTTTCATATTTTCAATGAGCTCATTTAAATTTGGATACTCTTTGTCAATATCAACGCCCATTTTTCTCAAAACAGGATCGCCATAAGCTATAATTGGTAATATCATACTCGTTTTTTAGGTTTGCAAAATTACAAAAGATTTTCTAAAACAAAGAAAAATTAACTGGTTAACCATTTTGGAATATCAAAATATAAAAAGGTAAGCTTAAA
>DATIRG010000485.1:0-2201 GCA_035470005.1 Lutibacter sp.
TATGATGACGGCAAAAACTGGATCAAAAATAACCAGCCAGCGGTTGGACAGTTTTATTATGTAAATGTTGACAATCAGAAACCATATAATGTATTTGGCGGTTTGCAGGACAATGGTGTTTGGGTTGGCCCAAGTAATTACAAGGCTTCAAAAAGATGGGAAGCCAGCGGCGATTATCCATATAAAAGTATTGGTGGTGGTGACGGAATGCAGGTTCAAATTGATAGCAGGGACAATAATATTGTTTATGCAGGTTCGCAATTTGGTTATTATTACCGTTTAAATTTAAAAACAAAAGAGCGTATTTCTATTCATCCAATGCATGAGTTGGGCGATTCACCGTATCGTTACAATTGGCAGGCACCCATTTTATTGTCTAAACACAATCAGGATATTTTATATATGGGCGCCAATAAATTGTTGCGTTCTATGAATAAAGGCGAAACTTTTGAAGTAATTTCAGATGATTTAACCACTGGCGGAAAAAAAGGAAATGTACCTTTTGGAACCACCACAACCATTGCCGAAAGTCCGTTTCAATTTGGCTATATTTATGTTGGAAGCGATGATGGTTATATAAATGTTACTACCAACAGCGGAGGTAGCTGGACCAGAATATCAGATAAATTGCCGCAAGAACTTTGGGTTTCACGCATTGTTGCGTCACAACACGAAAAAGATCGCGTTTATGTTGCCTTAAACGGCTACCGAAGCGATGATTTTAAACCTTATATTTTTTTAAGTGAAAACGGCGGAAGCACATGGAAAAGCATCAATGGAAATTTACCGAATTCTCCGGTAAATGTCATCAAAGAAGATCCAAATGAGGAAGCAATTTTATATGCGGGAACCGATAATGGCGTGTATGTGAGTTTTGATAAAGGTGAAAATTGGCAGCCATTTTCTAACGGATTGCCAAAAGTGGCGGTTCATGATTTGGTGATTCAACAAGAAGCAAAAGACTTGGTAATTGGCACGCACGGACGCTCAATTTATAAAGCAAATATTGCGGATTTACAGCAATTTAACACCATAAAAGACAAGTCTGTTGCCATTTTGGAAATTCCGGAAGTAATGCATTCGCCGCGTTGGGGAACTTCATGGGGCGCATGGAATGAAGTTAGCGAGCCTAAAATTAGCCTTCCTTTTTATGTTTCAAACGAAGGAACTGTTGAAGTCATCATCACTTCTGAAGAAGGTATTGAATTGAACAGATTTTCAGTTCAGGCGGATAAAGGTTTTAATTTTACCGATTACAATTTGACTTATTCCGAAAAAGGAAAAGATGCTTTTCTGAAAAAATACAAATCAGCCGAAATTAAAAAAGCGAAAAACGAAAAATTCTATTTGATTAAAGGGAAATACTTTGTTAAAATAGGCGAAGCTAAAAAAGCTTTTGAGGTAAAATAAAAATATGAAAAAACGCGTATTTGTTATTGTATTGATTTTTTTGAGCAGTCAAATAAGTGCGCAATCAAATTGGGAAAAATTTTGGAAATTGTCTGCTACACATCAAATTTGGGTTGTGACTCATCCATTTAAAGCAAAAAAAGCTTCAGAAATATCTATGGAAGCCACCAAGGTCTCCGATTCCGTTGCCAAAACCGATTTGTTGGATAAAGATAGTGCCGGCGGACAAGTAGATGCATTTAGGCACGCCTATTGGACGGCCAGGTTACAACAGGAAATTGGAAAGCGGGCAGCCATTTCTTTGGGAAAAGCGCACGAAAGGGACAATTACCGAACATTTAAAAAGCATCGAACAGAAGATGGCATTTTGCCAGATCAAGCTTCTAAAGAAATGGATTTATTCAACAACAGTATTGGATTGCGTTTTACGCAAAAAGGAATTCCTGCGTCTCAAAATGAACTTACCCAAAATATTGTTGATGCAATTTTGATGGGTGATTTAAAAGTGATTAAAAAGGACACTTTGGGAAATTATTTAACTTGCGAAGGAGCATTAATACCTTCCAAGGAATTGGGAAATTCATGGCAAAACAGAAAGTGTGTTATTACTTCGAAGAAATAATAGATTGAACAATTTAAATTTAAACGCTCAATTTTATTGGGCGTTTTTTATTTATAATATCATTTTAACTTTTTGTTAGGTTTGCTGTGTTTTTAAATGTGTACATTCGTTCAGATTTTAATAAAAATAATTGTAAAACGCTATGAAAAAAACGATAATCCTACTTGCC
>DATIRG010000486.1:0-1972 GCA_035470005.1 Lutibacter sp.
AAACAGAACAATTATTAATTGACAATTTCATTAGAAAAATCAATAATCCATCATACCAATTAACTAAAACATTAAAATACAAAGCAAATGATTACAGGAAAAAACCACATTGGAAATCTGCTGGCATCAACAGGGAAAGTAACATTTAAAACATTCAATCCGCAGAAAAATATAGAGAACGATGTTATTTTTACTGAAACTTCAGAAGCAGAAATTGAGATGGCGGTTGCATTGGCATCAGAAGCTTTCAAGGAATTTAGACATATTTCAGGCGTCAAAAAAAGTGAATTTTTAAACCAAATCGCCAACGAAATTGAAGCGTTGGGCGATGAGCTGATAAAAACATATTGCCTAGAATCCGGTTTGCCGGAAGGCAGGGCAATTGGAGAAAGAGGCAGAACAATTTTTCAGTTGCGCACCTTTGCCAATTTGGTAAAAGAAGGATCCTGGGTGGAGGCAACGATTGATACTGCCAATCCAAACCGACAACCCATTCCAAAAGTTGACATTCGCAAAATGTTAATTCCAATCGGTCCTGTGGTTGTTTTTGGCGCAAGCAACTTTCCGCTGGCGTATTCTACGGCAGGCGGAGATACTGCTGCGGCATTCGCTGCCGGTTGTCCGGTTATCGTAAAATCGCATCCAATGCACGCCGGAACAGGTGAATTGGTCGCATCAGCAATCATAAATGCTGCCGAAAAAACCAGAATGCCAAATGGCGTATTTTCAAACTTAAACAGCAGCGGTATTGAAGTTGGCGTTGCATTGGTGAAACATCCGCAGGTAAAAGCGGTAGGATTTACGGGAAGCGTTGGCGGCGGAAGGGCTTTGTACAATTTAGCCTCTCAACGTCCGGAGCCAATTCCTGTTTTTGCCGAAATGGGAAGCGTAAATCCGGTGATTATTTTGCCGGAAGCCGCTAAAAATAAAGGAACTGAATGGGCGAAAACTTATGCAGGTTCCATCACGATGGGTTCGGGGCAATTTTGCACCAATCCCGGATTGATATTGGGAATTAAAGGGCCTGATTTAACCAATTTTATTCAAAAATTATCGAAAGAAATTGTCAAAATAGAACCGACTTGTATGTTACATCCAAACATTATAGGCGCTTATGAAACCAAGAAAGCGGCTATGCAAAAACAGGCAGGTTTGCAAACTGCGGCAAGTTTTTCTGAGGAAATCTCTGCTAATTATGTTCGTCAGGCTATCACAACCGTTGAAGGCCACACTTTTTTACAAAATACGGCATTGCATCAGGAAGTTTTCGGTCCATTTTCTATGGTGGTTCAATGTGAAAACGCACAGCAATTGGAAGAAATTATTACCAATTTGGAAGGCCAGTTAACGGGAACAGTTTTGGCTGAAAATGAAGAAATGAAAAATTATAAAAAGATAATAAATGCCCTTCAAAACAGGGTTGGTCGCGTCATTTTTAATGGCGTTCCAACAGGTGTTGAGGTTTGTGCGGCAATGGTTCATGGCGGTCCTTATCCGGCATCAACCGACAGCCGATTTACGGCAGTGGGCATCAACTCCATAAAACGTTGGGTGCGTCCGTTTAGTTTTCAAAGCTGGCCAAATAGTTTATTGCCCGATGAATTGAAGAACGAAAATCCGATGGAAATTTCAAGAATTGTTGACGGAAAACAAACTTCTGATAAAATTTAAAATCTGCTGAGATGAAATATTTAAAATCAATAATTATATTATTTTTTATCGTTTTAGCAAGCTGTACTCCGAAAGAAAATGCATCGGAAGTGCTAACTAAAGTGATTTCAAACTATGAAAATCGCAAAGGATATGACGAAAAACAATATCCTTTGGGTTTGTTTACAAAAGAGTATTATAAAAATGAGTCGGAATATGCGCAAAAAACCATCGATACTTTATCCAAAATTGCAATAGAAAATTTGACGGAAACCGAAAATATTTCTTTGGAATTGCTAAAATTCACTTTGCAGGAAAATAT
>DATIRG010000487.1:0-2159 GCA_035470005.1 Lutibacter sp.
AGCCTGGCCGTTTCACAAACGAGTTTGCCGGTTTTTCCCATCAAAAAGGAACTTTTAATTACGGCATCGTACAGTTTTGTGGTGAATGCGCCGGTTTCAAAAAATAAAACCGTGGGCTCTTTAATTGGTAAAATTACTTCAGCCGAAAAAGTAAATTTAGAAGGCATTTTGGTTTTATTGGATGAGCAAATTGCCATTACCAATGAAAAAGGCGTGTTTCAGTTTTACAATCTGAAACCCAAAACCTACCGTTTGTATGTGCAGCAGTCGAGTTTGCCCAAAAATAAAATCATTGTGATGCAGCAGCCTATCGACATTGATATTTTGCCAAACAAAGAATCGGAGGTGGTCCTTGAAATGGGAAATACAGGCTCAGTTTACGGACAAGTTGTTTTTGAAGAAACAACGGTGATGCAATCCTCAAAATTCATCAAAAAATTGCCTATATTGGTGGTAAAAATTACCAAAGAGGACAAAACCCTTTATACGAAAACCGATAAAGACGGACAATTTTGGTTTAAAGAATTGACGCCCGGCGATTGGACGGTAGAGTTGGTTGTGCGAAATTTACTGAACGATTTCGCTTTCAGTGAAACGCAAAAAACAATTACTGTGGTATCCAATGAAGAAGGGAAGGCTGCTTTTAAAGCCAGCAATAAAAATAGAGAAGTTAAAAAAAGCGATAAAATATTTAAATTATGAAACACCTAATTTTAATTATATGTGGTTTCTGCACAATTTCAAGTTATGGCCAAGTTACTAGGAGTGTCAGTGCATCATTTACCTTAAATGAAGTGGCAATGTTGGATTTAGAACCTAGCAATTCAGCGGTAACGCTAAATTTGTCATCCGCAATTGAAGCCGGCGAAAAGGCTACTGTTGTGGCGACAAATAACGACAAGTGGATCAATTTTTCATCAGCAGTTAGTGTTGGTAATTCCCGAGGCATTTCAATTAAAATAGAGGATGGGCAAGTTCCTTTGGGAATTTATTTAAAATTGAGCACCTCAAGCTATATGGGCAGCGGCAAAGGCGAATTAGGTTCACCAGCTAAAATTCTTACACTAAGTAGCACGCCGCAAACCATTATATCAGGAATAAAGGGTGCCTATACTGGCGATGGCACTGGCAATGGTTATGAGCTTACCTATTCTTTGTATATTTACGATTATGCATTGCTCGATTTTAACCAAACAGCAACACTTTCCATCACCTTAACTTTATATGACGAATAATAATGAAAAACTTAATCTATATCACCTTTTTGGTTATTTCCAACTCAATGTTTAGTCAAGGTTTTATTAATATGTCAGCAGCTGGCAGTTGGTCAAAAACTATTGCTCCAACAGACATTATTGAAGCGGGCAATGACTATCAAACCTTTTTTGAAAGTGGTGTCAGTCAAACTTTGTTAAGCATCTATCCAAATAATAAGAATCATCAAGTTTACGTTTATGTTACAAGGAGCAATGATAATTGGCACGATAATCTGATTCTCAAAGTTAAACGAAACGGCAGCGGTACCAACACCAATAGAAACATAAGTGCAGAGAGTCTGGCATATCATTTAATTCCCAATGCACAGCCGCCTTCCGGCAGGCCAACGGCAGTATCGTTATTTTTTACTTGTTATGATGATTTTGTAAATATTCCTTTACAATATGAAATTACGGGTATTAGTGTTGTGTTGCCGGTTAAAAGTTATTCAACAACAGTAACATATACGGTAATGTATTAAGTTGATGTTTTGTTTAGCAATAGAAACAGGAATTAACAAACATAGTAATTAATCAAAAACAATGCCCATAAAAATACTTTTTATTGAAGAGAATGATGCAAAGCAAGAAGCTCTAAAATTGTGCTTACGCCAAAATGCAGCCATTCAATATGACATCATCGCTGATTTTAGGAAATTGGATGCGGCATTAAAAGCAACTACTTACACGCATTTGGTTGCGCAGGCTGTTGTTAACAATGCGTCTATTCTGGCTTTTGGTGATTTTATAAAGCTGCCTTTGCTGGTTGTGAATGATGCCGGGTTGGATTTGTCGGGAACTTCTTATGTCTGCGCAAAATCTCCTTTAACCTATTCAGCCTTGTTTGCTTTCTTGGTTGAAAGCACGCCTGTTTCTTATGCAGCCATGGAGGAATATGCGATG
>DATIRG010000488.1:0-2192 GCA_035470005.1 Lutibacter sp.
TTATGAAGTTTTGCTCCTTTAATGAGTATGTTTTCCTTTGGACTTAGTGCCGCTATATTGTGAGTCATTTTGCTTAAAAACTGAATAAATGCAAAGGTACTGACAAAATTTTAAAATTTGTGCAAAGCATATTTGTATTCAATAAAAAATTAGTAAACAGCGTTTTTAAATTTTCGTATCTGTATGAAATTTTAACTTTTTGCAAAAAAAATTGTATTTATGAAAAAAAATACTGATATTTGTTATATAAATCCATAAAAAAACGCCTATTCTGCAACTTTACTTTTTATAAAATTAGATAAATACACATTTAACCAACCCCTATAATGTATTTAAATTATGGAAAGTAAAACTATTCTTGACAGCGTTTTAGTCAACAATTACATCAACGGCCATGAAAAATCGTTAGAGATTTTAATAATTCGTCATAAGCAACGAATTTTTAGTTTTATACTGTCAAAGGTTTCAGACAGGGAAGTCGCAGAAGATATTTTTCAAGACACATTTATTAAAGTTATAAACACCTTAAAAAGAGGTGCTTATAATGAAGAAGGTAAGTTTTTGCCTTGGGTCATGCGGATTTCGCACAACCTAATTATCGATCATTTCCGACGAAATAAAAGATTGCCTAAATTTAACAATACGGATGATTTTGACATTTTTGATGTGTTGAGCGATGAAATGCTATCTGTTGAAAATCAGATTATTAAAAGTCAGATTTTGGAAGATGTTCGCAATTTGATAGAAGAATTGCCGGATGATCAAAAAGAAGTTTTGTTAATGCGTATGTACAGAGACATGAGTTTTAAGGAAATTGCTGAAAATACTGATGTGAGTATCAATACCGCATTAGGAAGAATGCGTTACGCCTTAATTAATTTGAGAAAATTAATAGAAAAACACAATATTATTTTAGTAAATTAAATTATTTTACAATAAAGGTAAATTTTTATCGTTTTAAGTAGTATAAACCAACTATTTATGATGAAACTTTACTCTCAAAAGTCTCCAATGATGGAGCAGCCTAGACCCGAAATAATTCAATATTTGCTCAGCTATTCTAAGCAATTAAGAATAGTTATAACCAACAAAAACAACCATATTGAATTACATTTGAATTAATGTTCTTTAGAACCCACTTTATAACCTAAAGTGGGTTTTTTGATAAAAACTCCTTTCTTCCAACGGTTTTTGTGATAATATCTTTTTCCAGATTCCAACTTCTTGCAGGCGAATATTCCCGACCGTAATAAATAATTTGTAAGTGCAACTTGTTCCACAATTCCTCAGGAAATAATCTTTTGGCATCCATTTCTGTTTGCACCACATTTTTCCCGTTGGTTAAATTCCACCGATACATTAAACGGTGAATATGCGTATCCACAGGAAAAGTTGGAATTCCAAAAGCCTGGCACATCACCACGCTCGCAGTTTTATGTCCAACTGAAGGCAATTCTTCCAAGTCTTTAAAATTTTGAGGCACTTGTCCGTTATGTTTTTCAATCAATATTTTCGACAAGCCGTAAATTCCTTTCGATTTCATGGGCGATAAGCCCGCGGGTTTTATAATTTCCCGAATTTCTTCCACCGAAAGTTTCACCATATCATAAGGATTATCGGCTTTGGCAAATAATTTTGGCGTGATTTTATTGACACCAACATCGGTACTTTGAGCCGATAATAACACAGCAATTAAAAGGGTATAAGGATCTTTATGGTTAAGCGGTATTTGCGGATCTGGATATATTTTTTCGAGGGTGGCAATTACAAATTGAACTTTTTCGGCTTTGGTCATAAAATTAAAAAAAGTTATATGTTATACGTTATTTGTTAAAGGCTTAAAAGTACAAAGTTTCTTTATTTTTGAAAGGTTCATTCACAATTTGTTTTATTTATCGTTTTAACTCTTTAACTTTCAACTTTTGAAAAATTACAACAAATAACGTATAACATTTAACAAATAACGTAAAGAAATGACAACATTAAAAATAGGCGATGCCACACCAAATTTTGAAGCGCATGACCAACAGGGAAATATTGTAAAATTATCAGATTATAAAGGAAAAAAATTGGTATTGTTTTTTTACCCGAAAGCGAGTACGCCGGGCTGCACAATGGAAGCATGTAATTTACGGGACAATTATCAGTCATTTTTGGCGAAAGGTTACGCGATTTTGGGCGTAAGCGCAGAT
>DATIRG010000489.1:0-1648 GCA_035470005.1 Lutibacter sp.
GAAAAAGACATACAACTAAGATACAATAAAGCCAAAGGTTCCTCCGTAAATCCTGTATTACGTGAAGGAAACTCCGATCGCAGGGCACCAAAAGCAGTGAAAAATTTTGCCAAAAAGAACCCGCACTCTATGGGTGCCTGGTCGGCAGATTCGAAAACACATGTGTCCACTATGAATGGCGGCGATTTTTTCTCCAATGAAAAATCCATCACAGTTGCTAAAGCAGATGATGTAAAGATTCAATTTACCAATCAAAACGGATCTGTGACTGTTTTAAAAGAAAAAACAACGCTTTTGCCAGGTGAAATTATTGATACCACTTTTATGAGTAAAAAAGCGTTGGTAAAATTTTTGGAAGAACAAATCAAAGATGCCAAAGCGAAAAATGTATTGTTTTCGTTGCACATGAAAGCAACGATGATGAAAATTTCCGATCCGATTATTTTTGGACATACCGTGACCGCTTTCTTTAAAGAAGTTTTTGAAAAACACAGTGTACTAATCAAACAACTTGGCGTTGACGTAAATAATGGTTTTGGTGATTTGATCAGTAAAATTGAAGGTTTACCTGAAGCTCAAAAATCGGCAATTGAAGCAGATATCAAATCTTGTTTGCAAAATGGTCCTGCCATCGCTATGGTTGACTCTGCAAAAGGCATTACCAATCTTCATGTACCAAGCGATGTCATTATTGATGCTTCGATGCCTGCAATGATTCGCACTTCTGGCCAAATGTGGAATGCTGACGGTAAATTACAAGATGTTAAAGCGGTGATTCCAGACAGTACTTATGCCGGAATTTATACTGCAACCATAGATTTTTGTAAAAAAAATGGAGCTTTCGATCCTAGAACAATGGGGACAGTTCCCAATGTTGGTTTAATGGCCCAAAAAGCGGAAGAATATGGCTCCCATGACAAAACCTTTGAAATTCAAGAAAACGGAATTGTACAAGTCGTAGACGCTTCGGGAAGTGTGCTTTTAGAAAACAATGTTGAAAAAGGAGACATTTGGAGAATGTGTCAGGCAAAAGACTTACCAATCCAAGATTGGATTAAATTGGCGGTAAGCAGAGCCAGAGCAACGAATGTTCCTGCCATATTTTGGTTAGACAAAAACAGAGCGCATGATGCTCAGATCATCAATAAAATAAACACCTACTTACCAAACTTCGACACAACTGGCTTAGACATTCAGATAATGACGCCTAAAGAAGCTACTTTGTATACTTTAGACCGCGTTAAAAGAGGTTTGGATACTATTTCTGTAACAGGAAATATATTGCGTGACTATTTAACAGATCTTTTTCCAATTTTGGAATTAGGAACCAGTTCAAAAATGTTGTCTATTGTTCCTTTAATGGACGGTGGCGGAATGTTTGAAACCGGCGCTGGTGGGTCTGCACCCAAACATGTGCAACAATTTGTTGAAGAAGGACATTTAAGATGGGATTCATTGGGTGAATTTTTAGCATTGGCTGTTTCATTAGAACATTTAGGAAAAAACTATAGCAAACCAAAAGCATTGGTTTTGGCCGAAACTTTGGATGAAGCAACAGACAAATTCTTAGACAACAGCAAGTCTCCTTCCCGTAAAGTTGGTGAACTGGACAATAGAGGAAGTCACTTTTATTTAGCGACTTATTGGG
>DATIRG010000490.1:0-2254 GCA_035470005.1 Lutibacter sp.
CGGGAACATTTAATTTAAATCCGTCAATTTCTCTGAGCAAATCAACAACAATGTCTCTGCGGTTGTGAAATTCATCAACCATATATTTTATTTTAGAAACCGGCGCCTGCAATGCGGCAATGGTGGCACGTTGTGCAATACTATTAGCTCCAGAGGTAATTTGTCCCTGCATTTTTGTACACGCTTTCGCAATCCATTCCGGTGCACCAATGTAACCAATGCGCCAGCCTGTCATCGCAAATGCTTTTGCAACACCATTAACAGTGATGGTTCTGTCGAACATAGTTGGAATGGCAGCAAAACTAAAATTAGGTTCGCCGTAATTGATGTGTTCATAAATTTCATCAGAAAGAATGAAAATATTTGGATGTTTTTCGAGCACTTCCGCAAAAGCCCTGTATTCCGCTTCACTATAAATTGTGCCGCTAGGGTTGTTTGGCGAGTTGAAAAATACCATTTTTGTTTTCGGCGTAATGGCTGCTTCCAACTGTGCCGGCGAAATTTTAAAATCGGTTTCAACAGTGGAAGGAATTTCAATATACGTAGCTTCCGCCAAAATGGAAATGGCCGAATAACTTACCCAATATGGCGCAGGCAACAACACCTCATCACCCGGATTTAACAATACCATTGCCACATTGGCAATAGATTGTTTTGCACCCGTTGAAACCACTATTTGGTTGGGTTGGTACGTTAAATGATTGTCGCGTTTAAATTTTTCGCAAATCGCCTTTTTTAAATCCACATAACCATCAACAGGACTGTAAGAGCTGTAATTGTCGTGAATTGCCTGAATGGCAGCTTCCTTAATAAAATCGGGTGTGTTAAAGTCGGGTTCTCCCAAACTTAAACTGATAATGTCTTTTCCCTGTTCTTTTAGCTCTCTGGCTTTTGCGGCCATGGCTAAGGTTTCTGAAACCGGTAAGTTGTTAATTCTGTCGGAAAGTTGGTTGGTCATATTGAAAAATTTATGCGTACGCTGGCTTTGCGCCCAGCGTTTTTAATTGGTTAAAATGTTCGGCAATTGCCTTTGTAAATGTTTTATATTCGTTGTACGGCAAATCATATTCCAATGCCGTTTCCTTTACAATTTTAGCTATTTTTCCATAATGAATATGGGATATATGCGGAAAAATATGGTGTTCAACCTGATGGTTCAGGCCGCCTGTGTACCAGGAAATAAATTTATTGTTCGGCGCAAAATTGGTTGTGGTGTATAATTGATGCACCGCCCAAGTATGTTCCAAATTGCCTTCTTTATCAGGCAAAGGCATTTCTGCCATTGGAACAATATGTGCCAATTGAAATACAATGCTTAAAATGATTCCCGCGGTGTAATGCATCACAAAAAACCCGATCAGCACTTTCCACCAGGCAATGTCCAAAACCAACAGCGGCAAAACAATCCAAAGAAAATAATAAAGCAATTTGGTCACAATTAACGTGGTCCATTCTGTAGCCGGATTTGGAAATTTGCCATACGAAAGTTTGCGTTTCAAATACTTGTGCATTTGTCTAAAATCGGTGGTGATGGCCCAATTAATGGTTAACAACCCGTATAAAAAGAAGGAATAATATTTTTGAAATTGATGTATTTTCAACCATTTGGAATTTTTGTTAAAACGGATAATTCTGCCGGCATCAATATCTTCATCAAATCCAGGAATATTTGTAAATGTATGGTGCAAGACATTGTGCTGCACTTTCCAGTTATAAACATTTCCTGCCAAAATGTACATGCTGCTTCCCATGATTTTGTTCACCCATTTTTTGCTCGAAAAAGATTCATGATTGCTGTCGTGCATCACGTTCATTCCAACGCCTGCCATACCAATTCCAATCACAACGGTCAATAAAAGCAACACCCACTGTGGCATGGAAATGGTTAAAATTAAAACCAAAGGCACTAAAAATATGCTGAACATGATGATGGCCTTGGTATATAATTTCCAATTGCCGGTACGTTTTAACCCATTTTCCTTAAAATAAGCATTAACCCTTTTATTTAATGTCTTGAAAAAAATTGCTTTGTCCGTTCTGGAAAAGCTGATGGTATTATTTGTCATAAAAATTTATATGTATAAATATAGCCATTAAAGCAACAAAATTACGCCATTCATGTTTCGCTAAATAACTTTTGTGAAAAATATAACATTTTTTCAAAAGATGTTAATTTAATATAGGAGACCGTAATTTTGTGCTCACAATCGTGCAAATATATGGACATCATTTTAAAATAGTTCCCGGATTTATC
>DATIRG010000491.1:0-2015 GCA_035470005.1 Lutibacter sp.
GTAAAAGCAGCACAAAAAATCCTGGAAATGGGACCAAAATATGTGGTCATCAAATAAGGCGAACACGGCGCTTTGTTGTTTAACGGCAACAATGTGTTTTTTGCGCCTGCGTTGACGATGGAAGAAGTTTTCGATCCAACCGGAGCAGGAGACACTTTTGCCGGCGGATTTATCGGCCATATCACAAAAACAGGAGACATTTCTTTTGAAAATATGAAACGTGCGGTGATTGCAGGATCAAATTTGGCTTCATTTTGTGTGGAGAAATTTGGCACCGAGCGGATGGAAAATTTAACGCATCAGGAAATACAAAAAAGATTATTGCAATTTAAACAATTGACACAATTTGAAATTGAATTAGGTTAAAATGAATTCCGCTTGTGTGCGGAATTTTTTTATTGAATTCACAATATAATACTACTACTATGAGCGACGCTATTAAACACGAATGTGGAATTGCAATGGTTAGAATGTTAAAACCACTGCAATATTATAAAGACAAATACGGAACAGCGTTTTATGGCTTAAACAAAATGTATTTGTTGATGGAAAAACAGCACAATCGTGGTCAGGATGGTGCAGGTTTGGCAAGCATAAAATTCAATGTGCCACCGGGAACAAGGTATATTAGCCGTATCCGCTCCAATGAAGATCAGCCGATTCAAGATATTTTTGACCAAATTAACGGCCGATTAAACAATTTAAATATTGAGTTTCCCGATAAAATTGATGATGTGGAATGGCAACTTAACAATGCGCCATATATTGGAAATTTGTATTTGGGACACGTTCGTTACGGTACTTTTGGAAAAAACAGCATTGAAAGCGTTCACCCATTTTTGCGCCAAAGCAACTGGATGCACAAATGTTTAATTGTTGCCGGAAACTTCAACATGACCAATTCTAAGCGCTTGTTTAACGATTTGGTTGATATCGGGCAACATCCGAAAGAAATGACCGATACGGTGACCGTCATGGAAAAAATAGGTCATTTTATAGATGACGAAGTGGCCAAGTTGTACGAAAAAATCAAAAAAGAATTTGGCGTTACCAAAAAGGAGGCTTCTCCTATGATTGAAGAACGCATCAACATCAAAAAAATCTTAAAAAGATCGGCAAAAAATTGGGACGGCGGCTATGCCATGGCCGGTTTATTGGGTCACGGTGATGCCTTTGTTTTGCGTGATCCATCAGGAATACGCCCTGCATTTTATTATGTCGATGACGAGTTTGTGGTGGTTGCATCGGAACGCCCTGCCATTCAAACTGTTTTTAATGTGGCCATTGAAGATGTCAAAGAAATTGAAAGAGGACACGCTTTAATCATCAAACGAAGCGGCAAAATTTCAATGTCCAAAATCAAGGAGCAATTGCCTAATAAAGCCTGTTCTTTTGAACGCATTTATTTCTCCAGAGGAAGTGATGCAAGCATTTATACCGAACGAAAAAATTTGGGAAAATTGGTTTTTCCTCAAATTGCGGCTAAAATAAAAGGTGATTTAAAAAACACGGTTTTCTCTTACATTCCAAATACGGCAGAAACTTCATTTTACGGTTTGCGTGAAGCGGCCGTAGATTTTTTAAATGTGCAAAAAACGGCTGCCATTTTAAAAGGACAACGCAGTTTGTCGGCCGAAAAAGTGACGGAAATTTTGGCTGAAATACCGCGTTTTGAAAAACTGGCCATAAAAGATGCAAAACTGCGAACTTTTATTGCTGATGACACCAGCAGAGACGATTTGGTGGCGCATATTTACGATGTCACTTACGGCATTGTAAAACCAACCGACAATTTGGTGATTATTGACGACAGCATTGTGCGCGGAACAACTTTAAAGAAAAGCATTATCAGAATTTTGGACCGATTGCATCCTAAAAAAATTATTGTGGTTTCCTCGGCGCCGCAAATCCGTTATCCAGATTGTTATGGAATTGATATGGCAAAATTGGGCGATTTTATCGCTTTCAGGGCCGCGTTGGAATTGTTGAAACAAACCGGTCAAGAACATATCATT
>DATIRG010000492.1:0-1877 GCA_035470005.1 Lutibacter sp.
CTTAATTTAGTACCTGTCCTATAATTACATTTGGGCATATTATGAATATTGGCGCAAATTATATGGAAGATATTGTAAAAAAACAAAGAGAATTCTTTAATTCAAATCAAACTAAAACAATCGATTTTCGCATTCAGCAACTTAAAAAATTGAGAAAGTTGTTAACGGACAATGAGTCTTTATTAAATGACGCCATTTATGCGGACTTCAAAAAATCAGCTTTTGATACTTTTACCAATGAACTTGCTTTGTTATATATTGATATTGATGAAGCAATTCGAAATGTAAAAAAGTGGGCAAAAAGAAAAAGCGTAAAAACGAACATCCTGAATTTTCCTGCTAAAAGCTACATAATACCTGAACCTTTGGGCGTTTCTTTAATTATTGGTGCCTGGAATTATCCCTATCAATTATCGATTGCTCCTGCAATAGCCTCCATTGGAGCAGGAAATACAATCATTTTGAAGCCAAGTGAATTGCCAAATGAAACGAGTAAGCTCATGGCTAAATTGATCAATGAAAATTTCGATCCGGCATATTTCATAGTGATTGAGGGCGGAATTTCAGAAACGACAGAATTGCTGAAGCAAAGGTTTGATAAAATTTTTTTTACGGGAAGTGTTCCTGTGGGTAAAATTATCTATCAGGCTGCCGCAAAATATTTAACGCCGGTTACACTCGAACTTGGAGGTAAAAGTCCGGCGATTGTTACCGATGATCGCCATTTGGAAGTCATTGTGAAAAGACTTGTTTGGGCAAAATTTTTGAATGCCGGCCAGACTTGTATTGCACCGGATTATGTATTGGTGCCTCAAGCGCTTGAGAAACGTTTTTTAGAATTGGTTAAAAAGGAAATTGAAAAAGAAAATTTTTCAGTCCAAAATGGCAATTATATACAAATTATCAATACCAAAAATATAAGCCGGTTGGCTAATTTGCTTGACACGGAAAAGGTTTATTATGGAGGGAATTACGATGAACAGTCAAGAATTTTCGAACCTACAATCATGCATCAGGTAAATTTTGATGATAAAGTGATGCAAAAAGAAATATTCGGACCTATACTTCCCGTGATCTCCTACCAAACATTAGATGCTGCCATCGCAAAAATTAAAGAAGGAGAAAAACCGCTTTCTTGTTATATTTTCAGTTCAAACAATACATTAAAAAATAAACTTTTAAATGAGCTTTCATTTGGTGGAGGCGCCATTAATGATGCAATTATGCACATTACCAACAGCAACTTGCCTTTTGGTGGCGTCGGGGAAAGCGGTATCGGCTCCTATCACGGCGAATATGGGTTTAAAACATTTTCACACTACAAAAGCATCCTTGAGAAGCTGACTTGGATTGAACCTAATTTGAAGTATTTTCCACATTCAAAACTTAAGTTGTGGTGGATTAAACTATTATTAAGATAAATACTAAAAAATAAATAAAACACCCTTAAACTGATTTGAATCCTGCAATATTAAATGCAGTCTGATGCTGCCCAAGATTTAAAACACCAAACTCCCGGCAAATTCCTTCAAGCTGATTTCCGACAGTTTTGCCTGAAATTTCGCATTGCTGTAACGCACAATGGCATTGATATAATTGAGCTGCGCGGTGCGGAATTCTATGGTCGGAATGGTCCCGATCCTGAATTTTTCCATCGTAATATCGAGGTTTTCCTTGGCGATGATTGCATTGCTTTTTTCAAGCTCAATCAAACTGATATTTGTTAAATAGGTCTGATACGCCGTACCCAATTGTGAGGTTAACGTTTGGCGTTGTTGGGCAATTTCCAGATCCGTATTTTCAAGTTGGATCCTGGCTATTTTTTCCTGCTGATTTTGGTTAAACCCGTCAAAAAGATTCAGTCTTGCACTAAATCC
>DATIRG010000493.1:0-4994 GCA_035470005.1 Lutibacter sp.
GAAATTGCATATTAAAAAAGAATATTTGGATGAAGATGATACCATCAATCAATACAAATTAGATTTGGTGGCCAGGGCAGGAGGAAGCTTGTATTCTCGCGCCCGGGAAGGTTTTTTTGAGATCCCAAAACCATTGTCAACATTGGGAATTGGGGTTGATGCGATTCCTTCAGAAATAAGGAACAGCAGCATATTAACAGGAAATGATTTGGGAATGCTGGCCAATTTGGAAATGATTCCTTCTGAAGCGGATGTTGATAAGTTTGCAAAAGATCATGCAGAATATGTTGGGATTGATACGGTGAAAAAACATACATTTGCGAAAGCACTTTTAGAAAAAAACGAAGTGTTGGGTGCTTGGAAAGTACTTTTAATGAAACGAGTATAACAAATTTTGACAAGCAAAAGAGTAATTAATGGCGAACAGCATCTGTTACCGCTAAAAATAAAATTTAAACAGATGAAATAATTAGAAATATGGAAATTACAGGAAAAATTACAAAAATTAAAGAAGCTCAAACCTTTGGGGCGAGCGGTTTTAGAAAAAGAGAATTGATAGTAACAACAAATGAACAATATCCACAACCATTGATGGTTGAATTTGTGCAAGATAAATGTGATTTATTAAATGCTTACCAAGTTGGACAGGACGTAAAAGTATCTATCAATTTAAGAGGAAGAGAATGGATTAATCCACAGGGAGAAGCCGTATATTTTAACTCAATTCAAGGTTGGAGAATTGAAGCAGCTCAAGCCGAAGGCGCTCAAGGCGCAAAACCAACAGCACCACCAGCTAAATTTGAAACCACTACAGACATAGACGACAGCGAACCGGACGATTTACCGTTTTAAGTCGATTTATACAGTATTAAAAAGAGAAAAACGCTAGTTTTTCTCTTTTTTTGTTTGGCTATATTTGTAAAAAATAATAAAAAATGTATTTGCTTTCTGAAGATTTGATATTTCCTCCGGTACATTTGGCGGATAAGTACGGCTTGTTGGCTTTTGGCGGAGATTTGTCGGCTGAAAGATTGCTGCTTGCTTATAAAAGTGGAATTTTTCCTTGGTACAATCAGGTAGAACCCATTGTTTGGTACAGCCCAGATCCAAGAATGGTTTTGTTTCCGAAAAAGCTAAAAATTTCGAAAAGCATGAAGCAAGTTATTCGGAAAAATCAATTTAGGGCAACATTCAACCAAAATTTTGAAGAAGTCATTGCTAACTGTAAAAACAGTTACAGAGAAGGGCAGGGCGGAACTTGGATTACCGATGAAATGGAACAGGCTTATATTAATTTGCACAATTTGGGTGTGGCAAAATCGGTGGAAGTTTGGCAAGGAAATGAATTGGTTGGCGGTTTATATGGCATTGATTTAGGACACGTTTTTTGCGGAGAAAGTATGTTCAGCAAGGTGAGCAATGCTTCAAAATTTGCCTTCATTTTTTTAGTTCAGAAATTGGAAACTGCACATTATAAATTGATTGATTGCCAGGTTTATAATGAGCATCTGGATAGTTTAGGCGCCGAAGAAATTTCACGATCAGAATTTTTAACCTATCTAAAAAAGTAAAAAAGACATAATCATAAGTTTACTATCTTTGAACATCAATAAAAATAACACATGGAAATTAAAAACGCACAACTAGTCGTTGACAACTGGATAAAGGATCATGGCGTCCGTTATTTTAATGAACTGACCAATATGGCGCAATTGACTGAAGAAGTTGGTGAAGTGGCGCGAATTATTGCGCGGCGTTATGGCGAACAAAGTGAAAAAGAAAGCGATAAAGGAAAAGATTTGGGTGAAGAATTAGCCGATGTGGTTTTTGTGGTTTTGTGTTTGGCAAACCAAACAGGAATAGATTTACAGGCGGCTTTCGACAAAAAAATGGATGTAAAAACAAAACGGGATCACGACCGTCATCAAAATAATAAAAAATTAAAATAAATGAATCCTTATAAAAATCAATCATTTTTAAAATTAACCGTTCGATTTTCAGCGGTATTTTTCGTGGTAGTCACCATCCTTAAAATAATCATTTCCATGTTTAAAAATGGCGGTGCTTCAGGAATGATTGCAGAATATTTTTCTGCGGAAACCTGGTTGCCATTTTTAACAATTCAGTTGGGGATGGCGCTTATTTACGGACTTATTATGGCCGGATATTACAAGTTTATAAAAAAATAAAGAGGCTGAAAGCCTCTTTATTTTTTTAATTTAAATTGATTAATTCTATATCACTTTCTTTTACTTTTTTGTTCAATTTCTTCACATCATCTTCAAAAATGGCATAAATTTTAGCCAATTCCACATCTATTAATTGTGTAATTTCTTTTTTAAATTCAACAGACTGGTCGGTGGGTTTGTAATCTCCAATGGAACTCAGCGAATTTAAATGCGCTAATTTATTGTTTAACTTAATTGGAAAGTTAAGCGGGTCTTGGGAACTTTTACTTCTTGTCTGATACAACTCATTTTCGATGATTGTCATTTCTTTAACAATTTTATCAGCCAAGTCAAGAATTTCCTTATTTTTTTCTTTATCAATTATTGAGGCTTTTAGCAGATTGATTTGTTCCCTTATTTTTGTTATATTTTTCAAGGTTTTATGAATCTCCGTTAATTTCCCCTGAATTTCAATGATAAAATTAAATTGAGCCTGTAAATCTTCCGTTGTCGCGCTGCTTCTTGGGTCTTTTAACAAGTTAAAATTTTGTTCAGAAACCGGTTTTCCATTTTTACTCAATTGAATTTTATAGGTTCCCGGCAACGCTTTTGGTCCTTGCAATGATGCCCACCATAAAATCATCCCTTTTATTTTTTCGGCATCAGGATATTGCATATTCCATTTAAACTGATTGGCACCATTTTTTACTTTTAAAGTTTCTTCATTTTTTTTATCATCAGGTTTGGTAGAAAATGTTTTAATGAGCTTACCTGAATTCTCATAAACAGACAAACTTAAGGTGTCGTTTTCGGCAATATTTTTCACATAATAATTTACGAGAACGCCACCGGGATGATTTTGTCCGGCAGTTTTGGATTTACGCTCACTTCCGCCCATTCTGTAACTGTCCATAGGTTTGTATATGAAATAATCTTTGGAAATTAGCGCTTCATCAATTTGATGAAAAGGTGTTAAATCGTCAATAATCCAGAAGGAACGACCTTGCGTGGCTGCAATTAAATTATTGTTTTTAATGGTTAAATCCGTAATGGGAACAATCGGTAAATTCAGTTGAAAAGGGCTCCAATGAATTCCGTCATCAAAACTTAGGTACATGCCATTTTCAGTTCCGGCATACAGCAATCCTTTTCTTTTTGGGTCTGCCCTTAATGCTCTTGTAAAATGTTCAGAAGCAATACCGTTTGTCAGTAATTTCCACGTTTTTCCATAGTCTTCAGTTTTATAAATATAAGGCGTATAATCTCCCAATTTATAACGCGTACCAACAATATAAGCGCCGCCAGGCGTAAAAGGATCAACTTCAATACAATTGAACATCATCCATTCAGGCATTTTTTTAGGCGTCACATTCGTCCAGTTTTTTCCGCCATCGCGGGTAATGTGAACCAAACCATCATCAGATCCTGTCCAAATCAAGTCTTTTTCAAAAGGAGATTCCGCAGCGGCAAAAATAGTTCCGTAGTATTCCACGCCGGTGTTATCTTTGGTAATTGGGCCGCCCGAAACCCCTAATGTTTTTGGATCATTTCTGGTTAAATCGGGGCTGATAACCTCCCAAGATTGTCCTTCGTTGGTTGTCGCATGCAGGTGGTTTGAAGCAGTATATAACATCTTTTTGTTATTTGGCGAAAAGAAAATAGGGTAATTCCACTGGAATCGATATTTCATATCCTCGGCGCCGTGACCCATAGGATCATCCGGCCAAACATTTATGACTCTGGTTTCATTTGTTTTGTGATTAACTCTTGTCAGCAATCCGCCATAACTTCCACCGTAAACAATATCATTATTTAAGGGATCAACTGCAATATGTGCGCTTTCACCGCCTGCAGTACTTTCCCAATCACTTTCTTCAATGTTTCCGCCATTTGTTCTGTGTGAAATTCTTACGGTTGAATTGTCTTGCTGTGCACCATAAATTCTGTATGGAAAGTGGTCGTCTGTAACTACTCTGTAAAATTGGGAAGTTGGCTGATTGTGATAAGTGCTCCAGTTTTCACCGGTGTCAAAACTTATTTGCGCACCACCGTCATCGGCAATAATCATCCGCTGATTGTCTTCAGGAGCAATCCATAAATCGTGGTGATCGCCATGCGGGGCTTCAAAGGATTTAAAAGTTTTACCGCCATCTTTTGATTGATGGTAATCGACGTTTAAGACATACACCGTATTTTCGTCTTGCGTGTCGGCATAAATTCTTGTGTAATACCAGGCGCGTTGGCGTAATTCACGGTCGCTGTTAATCAATTTCCAGGTTTTTCCGGCATCGATGGATTTGTAAACACCGCCATCATTATTTTCAATTAAAGCCCAAACAATATCTGAATTTACATGGGAAACGGCAATGCCGCTAATTCCCCAAATTCCTTTTGGCAAACCTTCATTTGTTGAAATATTTTTCCATGTTTCGCCTTCGTCCGTACTTTTCCACAATGCAGAACCTTCTCCGCCGCTGGATAAACTGTAAGGCGTTCTTCTGACATTCCAGGTTGTGGCATATAATATTCGCGGATTGTTAGGGTCAATAATTAAATCGATGGCACCCGCATCAGCATTGGAAAACAGTACTTTTTTCCAAATTTTTCCGCCGTCTTTGGTTTTATAGACGCCTCTTTCCTCTGTAGATTTATACAAATCACCCAAAACAGCCGCAAATACAATGTCCGGATTTTTAGGATGAATTCTAACCCTTGGAATGTGACGTGAATTTTTTAAGCCAACGTGTTCCCAATTTTTACCGGCATCAACTGATTTCCACATGCCATCACCGGAAGAAACATTGCCACGAACCGTTTTTTCTCCAT
>DATIRG010000494.1:0-7487 GCA_035470005.1 Lutibacter sp.
GTAAATATTTTAACAAAAAAACACAAAAATCACTTCATTAAAAACATATCTCAAAATTAAATATCACATTTTATTCAAAAGAATAAGTGAGAAAAGATACCTAAACGCAACCAAATAATAAATTACTCATCTGTTATAATGTATCAAAAACGCTAGTACTTAACAATATTCTTGAACCTTTAACTAAAAAATTAGGAATATTAACAATTTATTAAGATTTTTGGCAACTAATTAATTCAAATAATTTAATATGAAAACAAAGTTAAATGGAATTTTAACGCTGCTACTGGCGTTACTTGTGCAAATTACGTTTGCCCAGGAAAAAACTGTTACTGGGACTGTTTCCGACGCAAGCGGACCATTACCGGGAGTAACAGTACTTATTAAGGGTACAAAAACAGGTACACAAACTGATTTTGACGGAAATTATTCGATCAAAGCAGCCACAGGTAAAGTTCTTGTATTTAGTTTTGTTGGGATGGCAACAGTTGAAAAAACTGTTGGTACTGCCAACCGTTTCGATATCGTTATGCAAGAGGATGCCCAAAGCCTTGAAGAAATTGTAATTACAGGTTATGGCGCTAAAAAAAGAGGTAGTTTATCAACTTCTATTTCATCTGTGAGTTCAGAGCAGTTGGAAAGACAAAATAACACCATTAGTATTGACAATGCATTACAAGGAGCTGCAACAGGAGTTCAGGTAGTTGCACAAAATGGTAAACCAGGAAATGCTGCATTTGTAAGAATTCGTGGTATTGGGTCAATTAATGCAGGAAATGAACCATTATATTTATTGGATGGTGTACAAGTTGGTGAGGATGACATTATTGGTATAAATCCAGCCGACATAAGTTCTTTGAGTGTTTTAAAAGATGCTGCAAGCACCGCCATTTATGGTGCGAGAGGTGCAAATGGTGTGGTTTTAATTACCTCGAAAACAGGTAAGAAAAATACCAATGCTGTTTTCAGATTTTCATCCAAAGTTGGAGTAGCTGAAGAAATAAAAAGAAACTTCAGGGTGATGAATGCCCAAGAAAAATTAGAATATGAAAGAGCAATTGGTGTGGGTGTTGGTTCAACAATTACCGACCAGGCAAAATGGAATGAATTACTTGCCAATGATCATGATTGGAGTGATGATTTATTAAAACAAGCTCAAATAACTTCCCTGAATTTTTCTGTAACTGGTGGAGAAGATAAATTAAGCTATTTTTTGTCTATCGCCAATGATGCTGATTCAGGTATCATTGAATTAATTGAAAAAGCTTTCGAGAGAACCTCAGCCAGATTAAACATTGATTATGATGCTCGTGAATGGTTAAAGTTATCTACAAAACTTGGCTTTTCAACTTCAAATGATCAAGATCCAAGAGATCGTAACAATATTCAAAGTCCGGTTGTAGGTCGTTTTACCTTTAACGCTTATGAACCAGTTTATAAATTAGACAGTAATGGAGATTTTATCAATGATTTAAGGGGTATGCCAACCTACAACCCTACACATCAAGGATTGAACTCTTTAGAACAAGTAAGAGCCAATGAGAACAATGATACTGACAACAGATGGGTGGGGTCATTTAATGCAGATATGAGATTGATGGAAGGCCTAACATATACATTTTCTTTAAACGGAAGTTATAACCAAAGAATAAGCAGAAATATACTTCATGCCGGATCAGCATTGGATTTACTTTTCTACGGAGGACCAACTGGAACTGCCAACGCTTTTAACTCATCATCATTAACTTCCTCTTTTTTAAATAAAGTAACCTACGCAAAAACATTTAATGAAAAACATGATTTTACGTTAACTTTATTATCTGAATATCAGCAAAATGATTATGAATCATATACATCTGGTAGAGAAGGATTTGTTATCAACGGTCCAACAACAATCAGTGCAGGTTCAAGACCAACTGCTGATAGAATAGCAGGAAATAATTCAACCAATAGATTGTTTTCATTGGCAGCCAGTGCAGATTATGTTTTTAATGATACCTACATTCTTAATGGAACGGTTAGACGAGATGGATCATCACGATTTGGAGCCAATACAAAATATGGTATATTTTGGGGAGCAAGTGCTGGTTGGAATATTCATAATGAAGAATTCTTTAGCGGTCTAAACACCACAGTGAATCTTTTAAAACTAAGATTGTCTGCCGGTACTTCAGGAAATGACAGAATTGGTTTAAATCCGTCAAAAACTTTATATGGTTTTGGATCTTACAATGGCCAAAATTCATCAGCTCCTAATCAATTTGGAGATCCAAACTTAGGTTGGGAAGAAAATTTTACTTTAGGTGCAGGACTTGAATTTGCATTATTTAATAACAGAGTTACAGGTGTATTTGAATATTATAAAAGAAATACTACCAACTTATTGCTTGATGTGCCTATCACTTCAACGCAAGGAGGTGGCTCAATTACTAAGAATATTGGTGAAATTGAAAATTCTGGTTTTGAGATTGAATTAAGAGCAGATGTCGTAAGAAGTGAAGACTTTAAATGGAATATTGGTGGTAGTTTAAGTTTATATGACAATAAAGTTGTGAAACTTGTTGATGAAAATGATTTATTCACAGCATCAAATTACTATACTGGTCTAAGAGTTGGCGAAGAAGTTCACACCTTTTATATTCCAAGATATGCTGGTATTAACCCAGCCAACGGTCAAGCTTTATTTTTAGATGTTGATGACAATGTTACAACGCAATCTAGTGGTAATGAAGTATTTTTAAGTGGTAAATCTCCATTTGCTAAGATTGATGGTGGGATTAATACAAATATGACATTTAAAGGTATCTTTTTAAATGCCGACTTATATTACAAAGCAGGTAATTACATCTTTAACACTGTTGAACAACAATTATTGTCAGATGGTACTGGTGCAACCAGCAATCAAAGAGTTGATGCTTGGAATTATTGGAAACAACCGGGCGATGTAAATGTTTTACCTGACCCAACAGCAAATAACCCACTTAGAAATGAAGCCAATGGATCTAGTACAAGATTCTTACAAAAAGGTGATTTTATAAGATTGAAAAACCTACAGATAGGATATCAATTCCCATCTGAGTTTTTAAAGAAAACTCCTGTTACTGAAATAAAAATATATGTTTCCGGGACCAATTTATGGACATACGCACCCTATTACAAAGGAGATCCTGAAGTTGGAATTCCATCAGGTGAAACAACTGGAACAAGAGGAATTATTCCTGGTGAATTTAGTTTAAATAGTTATCCAACGTTATCATCATATGTGTTTGGTGTTGATATTAAATTTTAAAAATTAGAAAAATGAAAAAATATTTAATATTACTTATAATACTGGCTTCATTCACTTCATGTGAAAACCAGTTAGATACTTTTCCTACATCAAGTGTTGCAGCTGATGCCGCATTTAGAAATGAAGGAGATTTTTCAAACGCCATAAGAGGCGCTTACAGAGCTATGCTGTCAGCAAGCTATTATGGTGGTGACCTTCAAGGTTTTGATGTAACAACAGACAACCTTTTAATAAGTCAGGAAGGAAGATTTAGCCAACAATTCAGACACGATTGGGCTTACAATCCAAATTCAGGATTTGGTGGCTATTTGGCACAAGCCTATCGAGTTGTTCAAAACGCCAATTTTATTTTATTAAACATTGATGTTTTAGAAGATGGCGATTTCAAAAATAACATGAAGGGTGAAGCTTTAGCAATAAGAGCACTGGCCCATTTTGATATTGCGCGGTATTTTGCCAAAATTCCAACACAATCAGCAGATGCAGGAGCTTCATTGGCGATGCCTTATGTAATTGTACCAGATGTTAATGCGCTACCAGCAAGAATTACTGTAACAGAATATTACAATAATTTGGTTTTAGATTTAATGGAAGCTGCTACTATAATTAATGCAGACAATGGTAAATTTCAAATGGGTAAAAATGCCGTAAATGGTATTTTAGCGAATGTTTACTTACACATGGGTAAATATCAGGATGCTGCAAACGCTGCAAACGCAGTAACTGCCATTGTTGGCACTAGAGCAAATTTTGTTGGTATTTGGAATGATACGCAAACTGATGGTGTTATTTTTAACTTACAAAATGACAATACCAGCAATGTTACATTGGGTGTACCTTACAATCAAACTGCCGGTGGTATTAAAGATGAATATGTTCCAGACTATGAGTTTTTTCAACAATACGCAGCAAACGATATTAGAAAAACAGCCTATTTTGAAACTAGCCTTTTTGCAGGAAATAATTACAACCACATAAAGAAATGGTATTCAAGTACATCTACAACATCATTAGGGGTTGTTGATGCAAAAGTTTTAAGAGCATCAGAAGTACAGCTTATAAAAGCAGAAGCATTGTCTGAAATACCTGGTCAAGATGCTGCTGCAAGAGCGGCTTTAGATCTTGTTAGGTCTCAAAGATATACCGGTTTTACAGTCGGAACCGAAGTTGGAAGCGCTCTTAAAGAAGCCATTGCTAAAGAAAGACGTTTAGAACTTGCTTTTGAAGGATCTAGATTTAGTGATTTAAAAAGAAAAGGATTGGCAATTGTACGATCTGATTTTGGTCATTTTGCTGATGGTTCAGGGGTTCCTGCCGTAAATAAAACTTTAGCAGCTGGCGATTTTCGTTTTCAAGCACCAATTCCTGTTGGGGAAATGAATTTAAACCCTAATATGGTACAAAACCCAGGATACGGTAATTAACCAACAAAATCTAAAACTAAAATAAAATGAAAAAAATATTCAAATCATTAATATATGTTACGGTAATAGCATTTTTTGCTGTTTCCTGTGATGAAAATGACACGGTTTTTACGCCTCTGAGTTTTCCTGAAGATGCTTTTATAGCTTTTGAGGATGCAAGTCCAATTACAGTTCTTGAGAGCAATACCGCTCCTATTGAAATCATCGTAAATTATGCTAATACGCTTCCAAATGCAAAAACGGCTGTAACGGTTGATTATACAATAACGTCTGAAACTGCAGTAAAAGGTGTACATTATACAATTGTTGGTGAGGCCAATAAATTAACCTTTGCACCAGGAGAATTAAATGCTAAAATCATCATTATCCCAATAGACAATTTAATGGAAGATGGCAATAAAGTATTAAACATTACTTTAACAAATTCTTCAGTTGCTGTTGGATTACCAGGTCCAGATGCTTCCAACAAATCAATTGTTGTAACCTTGACTGACGATGACTGTGCGTTTACATTTGCAGATTTAGATGGCGTTAAATGGATTGGTACTGATAATGCTACAGGTGATAATGGACCTAACCAAACTCAAATTACCACTTCATTTGATGGTACTAATCTCTTAATGGGAGGTATAGCCTATGGTTGGTTAACCGGTCCTTGGGATGAAGTGGTTGTTGATAGCGAGCCTGTTATCGTTGTAATGGACCCAGTTACGGGTGTGTTTACAATTGCAGAACAATACTTATGTACCACTACATGGAATGGTTCTGTTCAAGATGACTATAGTATTAGTGCTACTGGACAATACTTTTCATGTCTAACCAAAATGACAGTAAACTATACGCTTTATCAAGGAGGTGCTGTATTGCGTCGATATACTGAAACTATTGAATTTTAATAATTAAAAACTTAAATTAATGAAAAATACAATATATAAAATAGGATTTTTTCTATTGCTTTTTGTAATAGGAGTTTCCTGTGAATCGCCAGAAGCTGAATATAGTTTCACACCAGCTACAGCTAACTATGAATATCCTTCAGGAATTACCTTAGCAACAAGTAATATTACTAATTTCACTTTTAATTTCACATACACTAATAGTGGAGGTGGTAAAGGTTATTACGTCGTTGTTGAAGGTGGAAGTACAGCACCTACCAATACTAATATTGTTAGCGGAACTGCTGCTAAATTAATCAAAAAAGGAAATTTTGCATTAACAGGTGCGCCAGTTACTATTACTGTTGACGGCTTATGTAATAATAGAACATATGATGTTTACACCGTTCAAATGTCTTCTGATAACTTTTTAACACCAAGCCCAGTAAAAACAAGTGTTAAAACAGCTGCTTTGAGAGCTTTACCTGGTACTTATAAAGCAAATCCTGTTGCTTTTGATGAAGCTGCTGATGAGTTTACAGCTACATTAACAGCAGTGGCAGGAACTACCAATCAATTTACAATTGACAGTGCGTGGGGACCACATTTCATTTATTGGGTTACAGGCAACCCTGGTTATGATAATAATTATCTCTATGCCGCTACTCTTACCATTAATACAGATAATACTGTTACAATTGTTGGAAGTAATACTTGGTCAGCTATTGGAGGTACAGGTGTTTATAATTCTTGTGATAATTCATTTACCTATACGTTGAAACAAACTTTATTTGGCAATCCTTTTACAACTAAAGTTGTTCTAACTCAAATTCAATAATCAATAAAGTTTTAATATTGCATAAAAACCATCAGATATTATCTGATGGTTTTTTTATTTAAAATTGTTTTAACTAAAATATACAAAATATTAAAGGTTTAATACAAATTGTACGATATGTTGTCAGCAAGATTTTATCCTGTCTTTAAATCATCCAATAAAATTGAATTTTGACATTTTATAGAAGCTTAAAATATAGCTGCCGGTATCTTCAACAGTTGATTAAGACTAAGACATCATTATTAAAAACCTTACATTATAAAATATGTCATTATGAATCTTTATTAGTCTTAACCCGTTGGGTGCAATTATTAAATACTTCAGTTCGAGGGATAATTTTTATACTAAAAAAGTAATATAAATGACGTATTATGATATTAGCGCTTCTAACTCCCCTCTTGAGAGGGCTAGTGGTGTGTTTTCATAGATGTTTGTAATTCTCTATCTTTAATTAAAAATGTCATTGGAAGTTTTTTGGAGTACTTCTCGATAATATTAAAAACTCGAAGTTATCCGGAACAAAAAATGTACAGAAAACCATTTTTAACAATAATTTTCTGGTCTCTATAGGATTTTCTATTGAAAATCACTCGAACTGACGAAAAATTACCTCGTTAAAATTCAACAATAATTTCAATAAAAAAGCTAAAGAATATTCTTTAGCTTTTTTTATTACAAATTTTTAACAGAACAAAATATTAATCCGTTGTAAAACTCCAAACCTGGCCAACTGTTTGTCCGCCTTTGCCATCTTTTACCACAACTTTCCAGTAATATTTTGTTGAAGCCGTTACTGTTCTGTTTGATGAATTAGCGCTTTGATTTGATGAAACAATTGCCGTTGGCGGATTTACAGTGCCAAAATAAACATCGTACATTAGAGCGTCACTGGCATCTACATCACTTGCCGTCCATTGCAAATTTACGGTGGCTGCGGTTTGTACAGAATTCAAAGCCGGACTCACCAAGACCGGTGAAAACGGCAAATGGTTGGTGATGCCAACACCTTCGGTATATAAAGTGTACGTTGCGGAATAATTGCTTGCCGCACTTTTACTGTC
>DATIRG010000495.1:0-1695 GCA_035470005.1 Lutibacter sp.
AATGATGAAATTTCAATCGGAGCCAAGTTATTTTTATAGCGTTGTTATTGCAATTTGTGTTATTTTTTCGATGCTTTCGGCTACTGTTGGATTTAAAGGATATGAAACTGGCTTTTTGGCTGGTTTTCTTTTTTTAATAAACATTCCATTTTTATTTCAAATGAATAAATTAACTATTCCATATAATTTTATACACAATAAAACCTTACATACATGAAAATAGGCGTTTTAAAAGAAACACAAAAGGGGGAAAATCGGGTATCGATTTCACCTAATATTGCCAAACTGCTCGTTGAAAAAGGGTTTGAGCTTTTGGTTGAAGAAGATGCAGGAATGGCTTCGTCATTTAAAAATTCAGATTACGAAGCTGTGGGCGCTTCCATTAAAAGCAGCGATGCTATTTTTAAGGAATCCAATGTGCTGATAAAAATCAATCCGTTTACGGAAGAAGATTTAAAATTGGTTCAAAAAGGCCAAATTTTGATGAGCCAATTGTATTATCTGTCAAATCCTGAATTAATCAAGGCAATTTCAGAAACTGGCGCAACAGCATTCTCAATGGATGCCATGCCGCGTATTTCTAGAGCTCAGGATATGGATGTTTTAAGTTCACAAAGTAACTTGGCAGGCTATAAAGCGGTGATTGTGGGCGCCAATGAAATGACCAGAATATTTCCGTTAATGATGACTGCCGCAGGAACAATCATTCCTTCAAAAGTATTGATTTACGGCATTGGCGTTGCCGGTTTGCAGGCAATTGCAACCGCAAAACGTTTAGGTGCTGTGGTGATGGCTACGGATATCAGAACAGAAACAAAAGAACAGGCTGAATCTTTGGGCGCAAAATTTATTTCGGTTGATAATACTGGGGAACAATCTGAAGGCGGTTATGCCAAAGAAGCTTCTGAAGATTATGCACGCCGACAAAAAGAAGCCGTTAACAAATCTTTATTTGAAGCTGATTTGGTGATTACTACAGCAATGGTTCCAGGACGAAAAGCGCCTTTATTAATTACAGAAGATCAGGTTAAACAAATGAAAAATGGTGCGGTGATTATTGATTTGGCTGCTGCACAAGGCGGAAATGTAGAGATTAGTGAAATGGACAAAACAGTGGTAAAACATGGTGTAAAAATTATTGGATCAACTATGGCTCCGGTAAGCGTTTCGACAAACGCCAGTGAATTGTATGCCAAAAATATGTATAATTTCTTAATGCATTTAACTGCAGACAATCAGTTTAAGTGGGAATTGGAAGAGGAAATTACCGACGGCACTTTAATTGTGCATGAAGGGAAAATTAGAAAAAACTAAAAAATTAGATAAATCATGAATGAATTAGTAGAATTTATTAGCAATAATCTTCAATTATTATATATCCTTATTTTAGCGATATTTATTGGTGTAGAATTAATTAAAAACGTTCCTTCCGTGCTTCACACGCCTTTAATGTCTGGAGCAAATGCCTTAAGCGGCGTTGTAATTGTTGGAGCTTTATTGGTGATGTTACAAGCCAAACCGGATGATTATTTGTCGTTGGGATTGGGATTTGTTGCAGTAATATTGGGAATTTTAAATGTGGTTGGTCGTTTTGTTGTTACCGACCGTATGTTACAAATGTTTAAAAAGAAAAAATAATGACTATCACTTTAAGTATTATCTATTTAATTACAACCATAGCTTTTGTTATCGGTT
>DATIRG010000496.1:0-3081 GCA_035470005.1 Lutibacter sp.
ACTTTGTTACCAATACAGATAACGCCGGAGTTTTAGATCTTTGGCGAGGACCATGGCCTGGAATATTGATGGCGAATATCATTTTGGATGTTGCCCCAGGTTTAGAAATCGACGATGCAATAAAAAATAGATCTATGGGAGAAGCGTATTTTTTGAGAGCCCATTATTATTTTATACTGACTCGTTATTTTGGCGATGTTCCTTTGATCACCAAACCACAGTCCTCTGACGATGAATTATTTCCAGAAAGGGTTTCTAAAGATTTGGTTTATGATCAAATTATAAGTGACCTTGAAAAAGCAATTGATTTATTGCCGGCGAAAGGATCATATACCGGTTCTGATATTGGCAGGGCCAGCAAAGGTGCAGCTATGGGAATTTTGGCGAAAGTGCATCTCACCTTGGGTAATTTAAATGAAGTGGTGCTTATTACCACACAGATTGAGGGATTGGGTTACACTTTAAACCAAAATTATTCAGATAATTTTAATCCTTTGAAAGAGAATTCGAATGAATCAATTTTCGAAGTACAGTATGCGAGCAATGGCGGTTTTAATTTTTGGGGTAATGAAAATCAAGCTTCGTGGTTAAGTCCATTCATGGGCCCTAAAGGTGCCGGGTTTGTTGGAGGAGGATATGGATGGAACCAACCAACACAAGAATTTGTAAATGCTTATGAGCCAAATGATTTAAGAAAAGATGCGACTATTTTATATGAAGGCGGACCTGATTTTGATGGAAAAACCTATAAAGCATCATATTCCTTAACGGGATATAATGTGAAAAAATTCTTAATTCCTTTAAGTGTTTCTTCTTCTTATGATAACAGTCCGTTAAACTTTCCTGTTTTGCGCTATGCAGATGTTTTATTGATGAAGGCAGAAGCTTTGAATGAATTGGGACAAGGATCACAAGCCGAAATCCCTTTAAATCTGGTAAGAAACAGGGCTGGTTTGCCAAATATCGCTTCAGGTATGGTTCAAAATTCCTTAAGAGCAGCCATATTGCACGAGAGGAGAATTGAACTTGCTTTTGAGGGGCAGCGCTGGTTTGATCTTATCAGAGTTGACAATGGGCAATACGGTCTTAATTTTATCCATTCCATCGGAAAAACAAATGCGTCACAAAAACATTTACTGTTTCCGGTTCCTCAAATCGAGAGAGACAGAAATCCAAAATTAACCCAAAATCCAGGATATTAATAAAACTTAAGATCATGAAAAAAATAAATATAAAATATTTCGCAAAAATTTTATTTTCGCTCACGTTTGCCTTGTTTCTGTTTTCGTGTGATGAAGAACTGACAGATGATTCGTTTGCTGCAGATGATGTGCTTACTGTTTCTGTAGCCAGTCCCGATGTGATTTTAGAAGAACGATTTACGGAAAATAAAGTAACCATTAATTGGACTACAGGAAGCAATAAAGAGACTGGCGCTTCTATTTCCTACCTGCTCGAAATCGACAAGGCAGGTAATAATTTTTCAATGCCATTGGAATACGATATGGGAAAAAATCAGTTTCTATTCTCGTTTAACTATAAAACGCTGAATCAGATTCTTTTAAATACATTTAATGCTGTTCCTAATACAGCTATTGAACTTGAGGCGCGGGTAACTGCAACATTTGGAGACGGAACGGTTGCGCCCCAAACTGCCACAACCACATTTATGGTTACACCTTATCAGCCAGTTTCAAGTCAGCTATTTATTTTTGGAAGCGCAACGCCTATAGGATGGGATATTTCAAAGGCCATCGAATTAAGTCCTTCATCCAACAAAGCAGGCGTATTTATGTATGAAGGAATGTTATCTCCGGGAAATTTTAAGTTCGCCGTAAGCAATGATGGTTGCTTTTGTCAGGATTTTTATACACAAGATCCTTTAAATGCGATGGCTATTGTTCATAATATTGGAGGCAGCGGCGATGACATTCAATGGGAAATTACCAATGGAGGAAAATATAAAATAGAGGTCAACCTAGTGGAACTTACCATTAAAATTGAAAAAAGTGAAGACCCTATGTTTTCTAAAATCTGGATTCTTGGAGATGCGAGCGCCAGCGGATGGAATATCAATACACCAGAAGAATTTACAAGAAGCAGCAATCCATTTATTTTTACTTATGAAGGCGTTTTTGTACCCGGTGATTTCAAGATTTTTGCAGGTTCATTGGGAGATTTTTGCGGACAATGGTATATGCCTTTAGTCAGTGGACAAGATTTAAGTTCCACTAGCGTGGCGCTAAACGCTGGTTGTGATATCGATAATAAATGGAAGATAACTGCTGAAAACCAGGGAAGGTATAAAATTACTTTAGACATTCTTAATAACAAGATAAAAATTGAAAAGGTAAATCTTTACATCATAGGCGATGGCGGACCAAACGGATGGAATATCGGTACACCAATACCTTTTACCTATGAAAATGGCATTTACACTTTTACAGGCGAATTAGGCAAAGAGAATGCAACCGGTGAATTTAAAATTGCAAAATTTAAAGGAGAATGGTGCGATGGCGAATGGATAAATCCACCAACCAATTCACAATCAATTAACAATACAAGCTTTATTATAACGCAAGGGTGTGACGGTCCGGATAACAAATGGAAGCTGAAAGACGGAGAAGCAGGAACCTACAAAATCACAATAAATTTAGCGCAAGAAGTCTTGGAGATTATCAAGCAATAAATATTTAAATGAATTTTAATTAAGGTTTGAATGCAATAAAACGGGGTTATGCTAATTCATAGCCCCCTTTATTTACTGCTCCCACTATAGGATCAAAAATATGTCAATCAAATTTAAGTATCAAAACCATAAGTTTATTCAGATTTAAAAATACAATATAATGAAACATTTAAACTTCAAAATAATAATTTACATTTTAACGGCCACCTTCGTATTGGGTTGTAACAAGAATGATTCGGATAATTTTAACTACATACCTGAAGAAGAACCCGTTAAAATTGTTCAAATTGATTTAAAAACTGATAAGGCAGTGTACGCTCCAGGGGAACAAGTGGTGTTTTCTGCCGCACAATTTTCGGGCAGTGTCAGCGTAAAATATAAGTATTTGAATA
>DATIRG010000497.1:0-4461 GCA_035470005.1 Lutibacter sp.
AATGCGATGTTATCGATATAATTCATACATTTAAGTTTTTTGCTGATTTAAAATTTTTATCGCTGGCTCACCAATTTTTATTTTTCTGTCTCAATTTCAGGTTCAGGTTCAGCTATGTATCCCTTATCTTTTTTTCCGAATAAAGAAAAGTGAACAAAACGCTTGGGATTTAATTTCATTTCGCGCAACAACTCGTCCAATTCTTTCGAAGCGCTTGTAAGGTTATTGTACATTTCTTCATCTTTCAGTAATTTACCCAAAGTTCCTTTACCCGATTCTGCATTTGCTAAAATACCGTTTAAACTATTCACGGTAGTTTCCAAATTTTTAATGGTTGCACCTAAATTTGAATTTGCCAAAGAATCTGAAAGTTTTGCGAAATTGCTGGTCATTAACTCAGCATTGGTCATTGTATTCCCAATTTTAACTTTATTCGATGCCACCATTTCATTTACCGATTTAGAAATGGCATTGAAATTTGAAATTGTGGCATTTAAGTCGGCAATGCTTGATTTTAGATCTGCTCTGGTTTTGGCATCCATAATTTCATTGATGCCAACCAATACTGAATCAGCGCTCACAACAGCATTTTCAACTTTTTCAAAAAGTGGTTTTAAGTTTTCAGAAACCGAAGTAATCACATCCGCTTCTATTTCGCCCGGCAAATAATCTCCGGGTTTCGCCATATCGCCTTCATAGGAAGGAACCAGCGCCAAAGATTTTCCGCCCATTAAACTGGCACTATAAATCTTGGCTACGCTGTTTTTAGAAAATTCTAAATCAGTTTCCACACTAAATTCCACAATCAACCAACCGCGCTTGTTAGGATCATCATTAAACGTTACCGCAACAACTTTCCCAACTTCAACACCGCTTAATGTAACAATACTGGCTGTGTTTAAACCCTGCACATTGCTATATTCCGTAAAATAAGTTTTTGTTGGTGCGTCAAATATATTTAGACCTTTCAGGTAATTGTATCCCCATATAAACAAGGCAATTACAGCTAAGGCAACTATGCCTGTTTTTAACTCTCTGCTAATTTTCAAATCGATTCAATTTTATTGGCGCAAAATTACTACTTATTTTTGGGAGTACTAAAAAACATTTTATGATTTTTTAATAACATCTTCCACCGGTATTTTTTTTCCATTTTCAAATGCCACAATAAAAGCTGAAGAATATCCTTTAGATTTCGCCAATTCGTGCATTTTTTTTATTTCCGTATAATCCGAAGTGCTGCCCAGATAATATTTAAAGCTGCCGTCAGCTTGAACGCGCTCAACATTTTTAAGTCCTTTAAAATTTGAGGACTTTGTTTCTATTTTATTGGCCCCAGATGCAATTTGTACTTTAAATATAATTTTAGAGAAAATATTGCTTGAATTATCGGCGATTGGCGTGTTTGTTTTTGATACCGGATTATTATCATTTTGTGCAATATTGTTACCAACAACGGTATTTAAGGTGAGTTGCTGAATGTATTTTAAAATATCGGATGCAATTGATTTAGAAAATTTATCCTGTCCAATACTGGAATTTAAATAAGCACCTTCCTCCACATTTGTTAAAAAACCTGTTTCAATTAAAACGCTTGGCATAGCGGTTTGGTGTAAAACTACAAAACCTGCCTGTTTAACACCGCGATCAATTCTATTTAAATCCTTTATAAATCCTTCCTGAATAATACTTGCCAATTGAATGCTTTGGTCCAAATATTCTTCTTGCATCATCGTTAAACCAATTACGGAGTCGGGTGAATTGGGATTAAATCCCTTATATTTCACTTCATAATTATCTTCAAGTAAAATAACTGAGTTTTCTGCCTTTGCCACTTCAAAATTTTGTCGATTTACGTGTGTTCCCAATACCCAGGTTTCGGCTCCGGAAGCTTGTGAATTGTGCGCATTGCAGTGAATGGAAACAAACAAATCCGCATCTGCTTTATTGGCAATTCTTCCGCGTTCCATTAACTCTACAAAAACATCAGTTTTTCGGGTGTAAACAACCTTAATGCCTTTTTCCCTTTCCAATATTTCTCCAACCTTTAAAACAATTTTTAAGGCAATATCCTTTTCTTTGACATGATTATGGTTAACTTTCCCTGGGTCTTTACCGCCATGACCGGCATCTAAAACAACAATAAATTCTTTTTTTTGAGCAAAAATTGATTGATAATTAAATAGAAATGCGGTCAAAAACACAAAAATTAAAGTGCGTTTCATTGTCATTTTATTTTTATTTAAGAGTTGTGTGTTCATCAATAATTTTAGTTAATTTTGGCAACTGTTATTTGTGTTTCAAATATTAAGCCATACATTTACAACCGATCAATAATGTGGTTGATTATTTAGGAAGCTAATGTAAAAAAACTTATGCTATCAACCCAATTTAAACGTTACTTTTATAAAAATTTTATCATTAAAACACACTGTAAAAATAGCATTTTTTTATTTTTGTTGATCATAATTTTCAGCATTACTTCTTTTAACACTCATGCTCAAGAAATTAAACAAAAATCTTCTGAAAGTTTAAAGATTAATCTTAAAGACACCCTAAAAATTCCCTTAAAAGACACTTTGGCTGTAAATCCTAAAGATTCTTTAAGCATAAAACCAAAAGATTCCATTGCCAAACCCAAAGAATTGCTAGAAAGTATCATCGTTCATAGTGCAGACAGTTTGATACGGCAGGATATGAAAAATAAAAAAATATTGTTATATGATAATGCACACGTAAATTACAATGATATTGATTTAACTGCAGGTTATATTGAAATAGACAACAATACCAACATTATTACTGCCAAAGGCGTTAAAGACAGTATTGGAAGCTATACCCAGCGGCCTATTTTTAAGCAGGGCGCTCAAGAATCTACTCAAGACACCATTAAATTTAATTTCAAAACCGAAAAAGCAAAAATTTGGGGGCTAAAAACCGAACAGCAAGGAATCATTATTAGAGGGGAAGTCAGCAAAAAACACAACGATTCTGTTATTTTTATAGAAAATATTAAAATAACTACTTCAGAAAAAGAAAAACCCGATTATTACATCGATGTTAAAAGAGCCAAATTTATCAAAGATAAAAAATTGGTGGCCGGTACCAGTCAATTGGTTATTGCAGATGTGCCAACACCAATTGTATTGCCTTTTGCTTATGTTCCTTTAACAAAAGGAAGAACATCGGGGGTTTTAATGCCCACTTGGGGTGAAAACAACCGGCAAGGTTATTTTTTACAAAATGGAGGTTATTACTTTGTGGTAAACGACAATTTTGATTTGGCTTTATTGGGTGATATTTACACCAATGGAAGTTGGGGAATGCGGGCCGAATCCGGCTACGCGAAACGCTATCGTTTTTCAGGAAATTTTAATTTTAAATACGAAAACTTAATAAACAGCCTCAAGGGTTTTGATGACTACTCAAAATCAACCAATTACAATATTCGATGGAATCATAGTCAGGACTCAAAAGCTAGTCCGAATTCAAGATTTTCAGCTTCCGTGAATTTGGGAAGCAGCAAATATTTTAAAGAATCCATCAACGAATATAACACAAATGCTTTTTTAAATAATACTTTAAGTTCCTCTGTTTCCTATTATAAAAAATTCATTGGAACGCCTTTTAACATGTCGCTGTCTGTTACGCATTCCCAAAATACGAATACGGAAGAAATTGCAATGACACTTCCGTCTTTACAGGTTAATATGGACAGAATTTATCCTTTTACTGGAAAGGGCGGCGTTAAAAAAAATGCGATTCAAAAAACAGGGTTGAGTTACTCATTGAAAGGAGACAACAGAATTAAAACCACTGATGAATTTTTCTTCAAAAAACAAATGTTTGAAGATGCAAAATCTGGTATTCAACAAGATATATCCTTAAACACAAACATGAAAGCTTTGAAATTTTTTACACTTTCGCCAAGTGTGAATTATAAAGAAGTTTGGTATTTTGACCGACTTAGCAAAACTTATGATGCTGAAAACAATAAAGTTGTAACAGATACTGTGACAGGTTTTAACGCTTTCAGGGAATATTCGGGAGCGTTATCATTGGCAACTACCTTTTATGGGATGTTCAACTTTAAAAAAGGAAATATTGAAGCCATACGACACGTTGTCAGACCAAGCGTTTCCTACAGTTACCGCCCTGATTTTAGCACTTATAACGAACAAGTCCAAAAAACTGCCGATCCAAATGAGTATTTGGAATATTCTCCTTTTGCCAATGGCATATTTGGGAGTCCGGGCACAGGAATTTCCAATAGTTTAAATTTTGGCTTAGACAACAATTTAGAAGCAAAACTCAGGAAAAAGGATTCCACAGAAAAAGAGGCCAGAAAAATTATTTTGCTAAACAATTTAAATTTCTCCTCCAGTTACAATATGGCCGCAGATTCCTTAAAATGGAGTCCAGTCAGCGTTAATGCCGGTACCAAACTTTTTAAGGACAAAC
>DATIRG010000498.1:0-7720 GCA_035470005.1 Lutibacter sp.
ATGTTTTGAGTTTCAAGATCTTGTTTCACGCTATCATTTGTTTTTTGAAAATTCATAATAAAACTAAAAGTTGAACCCTCATCAATTTTACTTTTTACAGCAATGCTTCCGCCTTGCGATTCTACCAATTGTTTGGCAATGGCAAGTCCTAAACCGGTTCCTCCATACATTTTTGATGTGCCCGTAGCCGCCTGTTGAAAATTTTCAAAAATCGTGCCTATTTTGGATGGAGGAATGCCAATTCCTGTATCGGCAATTGCAAATTCTAGGGTCACTTTCTTTTTATCTTTTTTCAATAAACGAACACTTGCGTTAATTTTTCCTCCTGAAGTAAATTTAACGGCGTTGCTCATCAAGTTTAAAATGATCTGACGCAAACGCATCGGATCACCAATTAAAACTTCAGGAATTTTTTTATCGTATTCCACGATTAATTCGGTATTATTTTCTTGTGTTTTTATCTCAAACAATTGAAGACTGGCAGTGATGGATTCCGACATTTTAAAAGGAATATGCTCAAAAAACATTTTCCCTGAATCAACTTTTGCCAGATCCAGAATATCATTGATCAACACAATTAAGGAGTCACCGCTTGTTTTTATGGCATTCAAATATTCTTTCTGATTTTCAGTGATGACTGTTTTCAAAACCACTTTTGTAAATCCGATGATGGCATTCATCGGGGTTCTAATTTCGTGGCTCATATTCGATAAAAATTGTTGTTTTGCCATCATGGCATCTTCAGCAATTTGTGTTTTATGGTCGGCAATATTTTTTGCTTTTATCAATTCCTCTTTCATAACGTAATGGCTGGTAACTTCATAAGAAATCATGGTAACGCCCGAAATGGTTTTATCAGCTTCCAAATATGGCTGGAACACAAAATTGAAATACACATTTTCTAACTTTCCATTACGTTTAATAGGCACAAGAAATTCATAACCTTGCTGGGGAACGCCTGTGTTGTATACTTTTTCAAGCATTTCAGGAATTGGTCCGTCTTTAAGTTCGGGTAAAATTCTCAGCAGTTTTTTTCCTTCAATATGCTGTCCTTTTCCCCAAATACTTTTTACGCTTTCATTGGCAAGGCTAATAACCATCTCTTTTCCTTTAAATATGGCAAAAGCAAATGGTGATTGCATCAGCATTCTGTCATAGCGCTCATTATTTTCTTCAATAAGTTTCCACGCTTTTTTATCTGCTTCAAGTTGTTTTTCGAGTATTTTTTTTTCTTTTTCGCGAAGTTCGTTTTGTAGATTTCTAACTTCGGTATAATCTACAATAGTTAGAACAATCAATTCTTCTTGATCGCGTTGCTTTGTGATACGATGCGCATTTAGCAGCATTATTTTGTGTCCGATATCTGGAAATTCGTGTTCTACTTCAAAGTTATAAAAAGTATTGTTTTTTGGAATAATTTCTTCCAATAATACACGTAAACGTGGTATATTCCATTGGTTGTTCCCCAATTTATACAGTGATTCGCCTAAACTTTCTTCTTCCGTTACGTGAAATGTTTTATAAAAAGATTTGTTGGCCGACTTAATTCGAATGTCTTTGTCGAGCACCAACATGGGTTCATGAATGGTGGAAAGTATCGCTTCATTGTAAGTATACAATTCTTCAACCATTTGGTTTCGCACCAGCAATTCCTGATTGCTTGTGGTCAATTCTTCGTTGGTAGATTCTATTTCTTCTTTCGAGGTTTCCAGCTCTTCATTAAGGCTCTGCAATTCTTCATTGCTTGAAACAATCTCTTCATTGGCGCTTTGCAATTCTTCATTAAGCATTTCCTGGTCGTGGGTAATTGAACCCATATCCGAACGGGTAGCCACCAATTCTTCTTCCAGTTTTTTTATTCTTCGGTCTTTTGCAATGGTATTTTTTTCTCCACTTTTGATTGCATGTTGCAGAATGTCAATTTGCTGCGATGTAAAAACAACCACCAATAAAGGTTCCTCACCTTCAATTTTAAGCGGCATGACTTCTAAATTCACAACTTGTGCGGCGGTTTCATTTTTAGTGGGCATAATTTCTATGCCCGATTTATTTACGGTATGTTGTGTTTTTATGGCGTGATGAATCGCATTACGCAATTCAAATGAAATTTCTGGTAATACCATATTTAATACATTTAAACTGGCTTTACCCGGAGAATTCTTCAGGTACATTTCTGTAGAACCCCTAAACTGAAGAATTTCCATATCGTAATTGATAATAACGCTTGCTGGCATATAATGTGCCAGAAGCACAGTATCAAATACATTACCAAGATTGCCATGCGTTGCCAGCGTTGGCCTTTTTGGCACAACAGTCAATGCATTTATTTTGCTTGATGTCTCCGATTGTACAGCACGAGAGGAGATAGTAGGCAATTTATAAACGCCCGAGTTTTTTTTGCGGGAATAAATTTTAAATTTTTTATTGGTAGCAGTAAAAAGTTCATCGGCTGTTCCAATGGTTTCCGATTTGCCCAGCATCAAACAGCCGCCATTATTTAAAGCGTAATGAAAGGTTGAAATGGCTTTTTTTTGTGCTGTATTGTCGAGATAAATAAGCAGATTGCGGCAACTGATAAAATCCATGCGTGAAAAAGGCGGATCGCGCAAAATATTGTGTTGTGCAAAAACGCAAACGTCTCGCAGCGATTTAGAAATACGGAATTTGTTGCCCGATTTTGTAAAAAATTGCTGAAGCCTTTTTGGTGAAACATTTTTTAGCTGTTGGATGGTATATTCTCCATTTCGAGCGATTTCAATTGCCGATGCGCTTAAATCGGATGCAAAAATTTGAAATGGAATGTGATTGGTTTTATTGCCTTGCAGTTCTCGCAATATCATGGCAATGGAATAAACTTCCTCGCCTGTGGCGCAGGCAGCCACCCAAATACGCAAGGTTTCACCATGTGATTTGCTTTTCAGTAACGACGGAAATACCGATTTTTTTAAAAGATCAAATGCTTCAGTATCTCTAAAAAATTCGGTGACATTGATCAACAAATCCTGAAAAAGTAAGTTGAGCTCTTTGTCATTTTTTGCCAACAAATTGGCATATTGCTTTAAGGTTCCAATTTTATGGATCAACATTCTGCGGAGCATTCGCCGCTTAATGGTGTTTAATTTATAATTAGTGAAATCAACGTTCTTTTTTTTCAGTAAAATCTGAAAAATCTTTTTTAAGTCAACATTGCTGTGGTATAATTTATCCTTTGATGAAGGTTTTGCTGGATTTCTTCTTACCAAATCGTGTTTGCTCATCCAGTTTATTTCGGATGCAATTTCTTCGGGAGAAAGCACAAAATCAACCAAGCCGCTTGCAATGGCCGAATGTGGCATGCTTGTGAACTTTGCAGAATTATCCTGTGCAAAAGTGATGCCTCCGGCTTCTTTTATTTCACTTAAACCACGCGTTCCATCATTGGCACTGCCCGAAAGCACAATACCAATTACATTTTCCTTATGCGTTTCGGCCAGGGAAGAAAATAGCACATCAATGGATAGGTTAGAAGATTTATTTTGTGGACGCGGAATTAATTGTATATGGCCGTCTATAACCTCAATTTCTTTATTGTATGGAATTACATAAACATTGTTGGGTACTATTTTCTCCATATCATCAATGTCCTGCACTTTCATTTCAGTTTTCTTCGACAAAAGCGGCACAAGAAGGCTTTCATGGTCGGGACTTAAATGCTGGACATAAATAAATGCCATGCCGGTTTCAGGAGAAAGATTTTGTAAAAGCAGTGAAATGGCTTCCAATCCGCCAGCCGATGCGCCAATGGCAACCACTGTAAAGGGATTTTCATTTTTTTCTGTTACAGGAACAGGCTTATTTTTAGGAGCTTTCTTAACTTTTGGAGTTTCCTTCGCTGTTTTAGCGCTAGATTTGACGGCGGTTTCTTTTTTAGAAACAACCTTCTTTTTATCTGATTGCGGTGTAGACTCCATCTTTTATGCTATTTTTTTACGAAGTTATTAGTTGCTTCGTTGTTACATCAAAATCAATTTAGGCTGATTAAATGCCATTTGTCAATTTGATAATTGCGTTCAACCTTTTAACATGCTTATAATTCGCTGTTGCTATACCTTAGTAGGAGAAAAGTACGCATTTGGTTTTGCGTTAAAAATTAAACCCAAAGATACAAAACATACTTTAATATAACCTATAAAAATAAGTTGTGTGAAACTGCAACAGGAGCCTTAGAGTCATTGATTTTTTGATTAGTTAATGGAATTGGTAAAAGTGGTGGGTTTTGAAATTGAAATAAAATAAATGATAACAAATAATGTTACGGTTGCTGTTGTTAAGAATGCAACTGTCGCTCCAAATTGAAACCATAGAAGTCCGGTAAGCGAACTTGCCAACATCGTACAAATGCTTTGCAATCCCGAAAATGTTCCAATGGCAGTTGCGGTATCTTTCTTGTCGGTAATGTTTGAAATCCAAGCTTTTGAAATTCCTTCAGTTGCGGAAGCATAAATCCCATAAAGAAAAAAAAGTCCGAAAAAGAAATACAGGTTTGTGTTTATTGCCATCCCAAAATAAACCGCCGCAAAAAAGGCAAGACCGATGATGAAAATTGTTTTCAATCCAACTTTATCTGCAAGTATGCCAATTGGGAAAGCAAATAAGGCATAAACAAGATTGTAAAAAATATAGATCCCAATTACCAAGGTATCGTCAAGTCCGGCTTGTTTTGCTTTTAGGATCAGAAAAACGTCGGAACTGTTGAAAAGCGTAAAAAGCAGCAGACCAATCACAAGTTTTCTGTAGGCTGGCGGACTCACTTTCCAATATTTTAAGAAAGAAAAAAATGGTGTTGAAACTTTTATTTTTTCTTTAATGATGCGTTTGTCTTTTAAATAGAAAGAAGCCAAAACCGCGAATAATCCCGGAATAAATGCAATATAAAACAGCGTTATATAATCTTCCGGGTAGAAATATAAGTAAAGCAAGGCCAATGCCGGACCTAAAACGGCGCCAAAAGTGTCCATGGAACGGTGAAATCCAAAAATTTTCCCCTTTGTCTCCGGCGTGGCTTCATCTGATAAAATGGCATCTCTTGCGCCTGTCCGAATTCCTTTCCCAAAACGGTCAATAGTTCTCGCAAAAAATATCCACAGCGGAAATATAAAAACCGCCATCATAGGCTTAGAAATGGCGCTGAATGCATAACCAAGTTGCACAAAAGGAACACGTTTCCCTGAGTTGTCGGAAAGTTTGCCGAAATAACCTTTGCTCAGTCCGGCTGTGGCTTCAGCAACTCCTTCAAGGATTCCGATGAGCACAATCGAAAAACCAATGGTCTTCAAATAAATGGGCATAATCGGATACAGCATTTCACTTGCTGTGTCTGTCAACAAACTCACAATTGATAAAATCCAGACTGTTTTTGAGACGTATTTCAAAATTTGCGTTTGTTCGTTATTGGGTAAAATGTTTGTGCTATTTCAAATGTATCAATTAATTTAGATTCAGTGAAGCTTCAGATTTAATTTTTTTAATCTTATATTAAAAATCTAGTTTTTAAAATAAATCATTAAATAAATTTCAAATTATTGTTTGGTTAATTTCTTGACAAATGTGTGAATAAAGTAAATTTTTTAGAAAATTATGTAACATTTCAACCAAGCGGAAATACCATATTTGTCCTTTAAAATCTAATTATGAAAAAATCACTTATCTTATTAAATATTTTTGTTATTGCTTTATTTTTTTCGTGTGATCAAAATGAGAAAGTAAAAGCTAAAACTAAAATCAAAAAAGTGCAAATGGTAAGAATACAACCGAAATCTGTTGCTTATCAAATTGAAAATGCCAAAGAATGGTTGTCGGCAAACAAGAACGATTCCACAAAACAGCGGATCGCATATGCAATTAACAGAACCGACAAAGAAAACTTTGCACAAATGGATTCGGTTATTGTTCCTATTGATATGGATGGAGACTTGGCATACTATCTTCCGTTTCCTTTGAATGTTCCTTACCTAAAAGATATTGACAAAATTATTTATTTTTCTTATCCAACACAAACATTTGCCACGTATGAAAATGGAGAATTGACTTACACCGGACCTACAAATATGGGAAGAAAGAAAGATCAAACACCAACCGGACTTTTTAATGCCAACTGGAAGGCTGAAGAAACCACCAGTACTTTTAATGATGAATGGGATTTGAAATGGAACTTTAATGTAGAAAATCTGTTGGGAGTTGCTTGGCATCAGTATAGTTTGCCGGGTTATCCGGCATCACATTCCTGTATGCGACTTCAGGAAAAAGATGCGCGTTTTCTTTATGACTGGGCCGATCAATGGATTGTGACCGGAAAAGACAACGTTTCAGTAAAAGGAACGCCAGTAATTATTTTTGGCAGTTACGATTTTGATGCGCCAAAACCTTTGCTGCAGTTAATTGGAAATCATAAAGCATTGGATATTACGGAAGCCGAAATGCAAACTCAAACCGAACCTTTTTTAAAGCTTATTTTAGCCGAACAGGAAAACAGGGCCGCAAAAGGGTAAAGTCGGTTAATCGCACAGTTTAAAAAATATAAAAGCAATTTTTAAAAATCTAATTTGGTGCCGGATTCTCAGTTCTGGATTCGCACCAAATTATTTCATTTTAGATATTTTTTAGCTAATTAATCTAAGGGCTTCTTTTCTGCTCAAACTACTCAATAAGGTTCTATCGGCAAATTCAGCAACCCATTTAGGATTTGTTTTACTGAATTCCCTTAAAATCCAGCCAATGGCTTTGTTGATAAAAAATTCTTTTGAACCTAATAATGAATTGATTATGGAACTTAGTAAAACTGTGTCTAAATTTTCTTTGTATTTAAGTTGAAACAGCAAAGCCGATCTTTGCAACCAAATATTATTTGAGTTTAGCCACTTTTTTACATATAAATCTCTTTGTTCGGGATATTTTTTAAAATATTCACCTATCAATTTCGCCGCTATAAAATCAACAGTGTCCCACCAGGATTTGTGCGTAACCATATATTCAAAAAGATCGATGTCCTTTTTCTCTAATTGGTTCACATATCTGAAAGCAAGCTCTTGGCAGAAATATTGATAATCTCTTTGCGGTTTTTCCCAAAGCGCTATTAAAATTTTGTCTAATTCAACTTTTTTAGGCAGAAATTCTTTGATAAAAAATGGTTTTTGAATTTCGCGTCTTTCCGTTGCTTTTATGCCATAAAACTCAAATTGATTTCGCATATATGCTTTTTGTTCCAACCCAATTTTAGGATTTGCATTTTTCTCAAATTCAATTTCTAAAGTATTTATGAATGCTGTCATTGTTGTTATCAGGCTAAGAAATAAGTGTGTATTTTAGTAAATTTATTACTTTCCAATGCAGAAGTTCGCAAAAATATTTCCCAACAAATCTTCGGTGGTGACTTGCCCCGTAATTTCACCCAAATGAAACAATGCCTGGCGGATGTCGATGGCAAATAAATCGGCAGTTATGTTATTGTCAATGCCTTTTTGCACTTCTTTAATGGCTTTTAATGCATTGTTTAAGGCCTCAAAATGGCGAGAATTGCTCACAATGGTTTCATTGTTGCTTAAAGCGCCTTTGTTGGCCAAATGGGTTAGGGTGGAAGTGAGCTCATGAATTCCGATTTTCTCTTTTGCCGATAAAAACAGGAGCGAAGCGTTTTGAAAAGCTTCGGTTGTTTTCTCGATAAGATTTGCATCGGCAACATCCA
>DATIRG010000499.1:0-6702 GCA_035470005.1 Lutibacter sp.
CAGCATTAAGGAATTGTATGGCTTCCGGTTTGCAGAAGTAAAAATACGGATGATAGATTATCCAAATCAAAAACCTTTTGAAACTGTATTGCTGCTGGATACGCTTACTTCGGAATCGCCTTCACTTTCTTATGATGATTCAAATAGATTGTATCATGAGGTTGCCAAAGATTTTGCCCACGAATCATCCAAATACAAACAATTATTGGCCATTAAAAAGAACAATTACTTCAACGCTTTGCAAATTAAGTTTGCTTATGCCGTTACCTGCCACAAATCTCAGGGCGGACAATGGAAAACAGTTTTTATTGAACAGCCTTATTTGCCCGACGGACAAAATATTGAATATTTGCGATGGTTGTATACGGCCGTAACAAGAGCGCAGGAAAAGGTGTATCTAATTGGTTTTTCTGATGCGTTTTTCAATGAATAAGCATTGATAAAAATTGAAAAATTCTCCCGGTAACTTTTGTTTCTCATCCTAGTATTACTACAAAAATTTATAAAGAATTTGTATTTTTTACTCACACATATTGATTATTTTTGCAAATTATTGAAATTATATAGATGACGAAGAAAAACATTTTGACCCCAAAAGCGAAAAAGATTGCGATGAAGCTTGAAATTCATGGGGATGTAAGAATTGACAATTATTATTGGTTAAATAATAAGGAAAACCAAGAGGTTATAGATTATTTGAATACAGAAAATGCTTATTATGAAGCCAAAACAGCGCATACAAAGCAATTTCAGGAAGATTTATTTAAAGAGATGAAATCTCGCATTAAGGAAGACGATGAGTCGGTTCCTTATAAAAAAAAGAACTATTACTACATCACCCGATTTGAAAAAGGCAGCCAATACCCAATTTATTCACGTAAAAAAGGGAGTTTAGAAGCTTCTGAACAAATTTTGTTCGATGTGAATGAACTGGGAGAAGGATATCGTTATTATAAATTGGCCGGATTGTCCATCAGCCCAAACAACGAACTGGCTGTTTTTGGTGTGGATACCATTGGCAGCCGACAATATACATTGCAATTTAAAAATTTGGAAACAGGTGAGTTGTTTCCGGAAAAGATAGAAAACACCACAGGTGGCGCAGCTTGGGCAAGCGACAATAAAACAGTGTTTTATACGCTTCAAAATCCAAAAACCTTAAGAAGCGAAAAAATATTTCGCCATGTGCTGGGCACCGATTCCTCTCAGGATGTTGAAGTTTATCATGAAAAGGGACAGGCATTTAATGCATTTGTTTATGCATCAAAATCAGAAAAATATATTATTATTGGTGCGCACAGCACCGTTTCTTCCGAGTATCACATTTTGGAAGCCGACAATCCAACCGGTGAATTCAGATTATTTCAAAAAAGAGTACGAAATCTTGAGTATGATATAGCACATTACAACGGGGATTTTTACATCTTGACCAATAAAGACAAGGCCACCAATTTTAAATTGATGAAAACGTCTGAAAAGGCAACTTCAATAGAAGATTGGGTAGAAGTTTTACCACACAGAGAAGATGTTTTGTTGGAAGACATTTCTATTTTTAAGGATTTTTTGGTGGTAGAAGAGCGTGCAAACGGGTTGAATAAAATTAGAATTATGCGTTGGGACCAATCGGAAGATTTTTATCTTCCATTTGATGAAGAAACCTATTCCGCAGGCGTTTACAACAATCCTGAATTTGATACCACCGTGATCCGTTATGGGTATAATTCCATGACAACGCCAAGTTCAATTATAGATTTCGATGTTTTTTCAAAAACAAAAGAAATTAAAAAGGAACAGGAAGTTTTGGGCGGAAAGTTTGATAAAAAAAATTACATCAGTGAACGCGTTTGGGCAACATCGCACGACGGCACTAAAATTCCAATATCATTGGTGCACCATAAAAATACGCCATTAACTAAGGACACACCTTTATTAATGTATGGATATGGTTCTTACGGACATTCCATTGATGCCGGATTTAGCACCACACGTTTAAGTTTATTGGATCGCGGTTTTGTTTTTGCAATCGCCCATGTGCGAGGCGGAGAATATTTAGGCCGTAAATGGTATGAAAAAGGGAAATTATTACATAAAAAAAATACCTTCACAGATTTTATTGATTGCGCAAAATTTTTAATTGAAAATGATTACACCTCAAGCGCTCATTTATACGCAAGTGGCGGCTCGGCCGGTGGCTTATTGGTTGGAGCGGTCATTAATATGAATCCTGAATTGTTTAACGGCATAATTGCTGCAGTGCCATTTGTTGATATTGTCACTACTATGTTAGATGATAGTATTCCCTTAACTACAGGAGAATATGATGAATGGGGCAATCCTAATAAAAAAGCGTATTATGATTATATGAAATCATATTCGCCTTACGACAATGTTTCAAAGCAAAAATATCCCAATATGTTGGTTACAACAGGTTTGCATGATTCACAAGTTCAGTATTATGAGCCCGCAAAATGGGTTGCAAAACTTCGGGAATTAAAAATTGACAAAAATCTTTTACTGATGCATATTGATATGGAAGCGGGTCATGGCGGGGCTTCAGGAAGATTTGACTCCTTAAAAGAAACGGCAAGGGACTACAGTTTTGTGATTGATTTGGAAGGAAGAACGGAAATTTAAAAAAAATTATTAGATTTGCATAATTGGTTATTATTCATAAATTCGTATTTGAAAATATTATATCTGAATTAAATTTTAAAAAATGGCAGAAAATATAGGTATAAGTAACAATATTTTAGACCTAATAGGCAATACTCCTTTAATTAAGCTAAACAAAATCACCAAAGACCTTCCGGGCAATTTTTATGTAAAGTACGAAGGATTTAATCCTGGCCATTCTATGAAAGATAGGATTGCCGTACATATTATTGAAGAAGCCGAGAAACAGGGGATATTAAAACCAGGAAGTACAATCATTGAAACAACCTCTGGCAATACAGGGTTTAGCCTTGCTATGGTTAGTGTTATTAAAGGCTATAATTGTATTTTGGCAGTAAGCTCTAAAGCTTCACCTGGTAAAATAAATATGTTGAAAGCAATGGGTGCTAAAGTGTATGTTTGTCCGGCACATGTGGATGCAGACGACCCGCGCTCTTATTATCAGGTTGCTAAAAGATTGCACGCAGAGACAGCAAATTCAGTATATATCAATCAATATTTTAACAAGTTAAATGTAGATGCACACTACAGTTCAACAGGACCGGAAATTTGGAAGCAAACAAATGGTGAAATCACACATTTGGTTGCTGCAAGTGGCACCGGAGGGACAATTTCAGGTGTTTCTAGATATTTAAAGGAACAAAATCCTAAAATTAAAACATTAGGAGTTGATGCATTTGGGTCAATTTTGAAAAAATTTAAGGAAACAGGTGAGTTCGATAAAAATGAAATTTATCCATACAGAATTGAAGGGTTGGGAAAAAATTTAATTCCAACTGCTACAGATTTTGATTCCATTGATTTTTTTGAAAAGGTAACAGATGAAGCTGCAGCGCACAGAGCAAGAGAATTAACTTTAATGGAAGGTTTATTCACCGGTTATACAAGTGGCGCCGTTATGCAAGCAACCATGCAATATGCAGCGCAGGGAATGTTTGATGAAAATTCTAATGTAGTCTTAATTTTGCCAGATCACGGTTCCCGTTATATGGAAAAAATTTACAGTGATGAGTGGATGAAGGAACAAGGTTTTTTTGATTCGGAAAAACAAGCTTTGGCTGTAGTTGAATACATTAAGTAACTCATAAATATATTAAAAAAGGGTTTGGAAATTAATTTCTAAACCCTTTTTTTGTTTCATAACATTTGAATAGGAGAAAAAAAATCACTTACTTTGTACGCTTAAAAATGTAATTAGAATAAATACATTTTACACAAAATATTATATAATGAAAGATTTATTTGAAAGAATCGTAAAAGATAAAGGTCCGTTAGGGAAATGGGCTGAACAAGCAGAAGGATACTATGTTTTTCCAAAGTTAGAAGGAGAAATCTCTAACAGAATGACTTTTAACGGTAAAGATGTAATTACTTGGAGTATAAATGATTACCTTGGATTGGCGAATCATCCTGAAGTTAGAAAAGTGGATGCTGAAGCTGCTGCGCAATACGGTATGGCTTATCCAATGGGTGCGAGAATGATGTCGGGCCACACAAAATACCATGAACAATTAGAACGGGAATTGGCAGAATTTGAACACAAAGAATCTGCGTATTTGGTAAATTTCGGTTATCAGGGAATGGTTTCTGCGATTGACGCTTTAGTTACCAAAAACGATGTGATTGTTTATGATATGGATGCACACGCTTGTATTATAGACGGCGTAAGGTTGCATCCGGGCAAACGTTTTACTTTCCAACACAATAATATTGAAAGTTTAGAAAAAAACCTGCAAAGAGCCACAAAAATCGCTGATGAAACCAATGGCGGTATTTTAGTTATCTCTGAAGGTGTTTTCGGAATGCGTGGTGAACAGGGAAAATTAAAAGAAATTGTAGCACTTAAAGAAAAATACAATTTCAGATTTTTAGTTGACGATGCCCACGGATTTGGTACTCAAGGTGAAGACGGAAGAGGCACAGGTTTTGAACAAGGTGTGCAAGACGGAATTGATGTATATTTTTCAACATTTGCTAAGTCTATGGCAGGATTTGGCGCATTTTTCGCGGCCGATAAAGATATTATTCAGTATTTAAAATACAATATGCGTTCTCAAATGTTTGCAAAGGCGTTGCCAATGCCTATGGTAATTGGTGCCTTAAAACGTTTGGATATGTTAAGAACCATGCCCGAACTTAAAGAAAAGCTATGGGAAAATGTTCACGCTCTTCAAAATGGTTTAAAAGAACAAGGTTTTAACATCGGAAAAACAAATACTTGTGTTACACCTGTATTTTTAGAAGGCGATATTCCTGAAGCAATGGCCATGGTAAATGACTTACGTGAAAACTACGGCATATTTTGTTCCATTGTAGTTTATCCTGTAATTCCGAAGGGATTGATTATTTTAAGGCTGATACCAACATCAACACATAATTTGGAAGATGTTAAAGTAACCATTGAAGCTTTTTCAGCCATTAGATCAAAACTGGAAGCCGGTATATACAAACGCATTGCAGCAGCTATGATGGCGCAATAAAAAAATCATATTCATAAAAAAAGCCTTTTAGATTTTGTCTAAAAGGCTTTTTTTATGAAGGAAATCAATTATCAATAACCTTCAGAGATATTTTTTAGTGCATTTTTGTTTACAATTTTAATCTTTTTACCAAGCAAATCAATTACGCCATCCTTTTTTAGGTTTGATAACAATCGTATGGCAGATTCCGTGGCAGTGCCAATGGTATTCGCAATTTCTTCTCTTGTTAAAATAACATCGATACAATCTTCATTGTCAACACCAAATATTTCTTCCAAACTTAACAAAGTCTCTGCCAACCTGTCTTTTACAGGTTTCTGTGCCATTTGTGAAATAGCGGTGTTTGCATGGCTTAATTGAAGCGAAATATTTTTGATTAAATTTAAAGAAAATTGAGGATTGTCTTTAATAGATTCTAAAATGTCACCTTTAGGGATAAAACAAACGCGCATATCTTCCAATGCCGTTGCGTTCAACCCAACAGGTTCTTCACTTAAAATAGAACGGTGTCCTAAAATATCACCGCCTTTTACAAATTTTATGATTTGTTCTTTCCCGTTTGTATTCAATTTGGTCAATTTGCATTTTCCATCCTGAATACAATATAATCCGTTGATAGAATTACCTTCAGTCATTATATTTTCACCTTTCTTGATGATAAGTGATGTTTTATGATCTGAAAATCTTTCTAATTCGTCATGCGTTAAAGTTTTAAGAGCGTTAAAACGCTTCATAATACAATGAGAACAATTCGACATAATTAAAAAAGAATTTAGTTAAGTAGTAACATTTGTAAAGGTACAAAAATAAATGATAAATGTCATAAATAGGAAATAATAAATGAATATTTTTGCGAAGAATTAGAATTTAGAATGGATATAAACAATTGTTATCATTGCGGCGCATCGTGCGGAAAAAGCCCGAAAATCTTTGATGAGAAGCAATTTTGCTGCAACGGATGTAAAACGGTTTATGAAATACTAAACAGCAACGAGTTAGGTTGCTATTACGATTTGCAATCGACACCGGGAACTATCCCTTCCGACATAAAAGGTAAGTACAATTATCTCGAAAATGAAGATATTATTGAAAAGCTCCTCGAATTTAATGATACAGAAACCTCAGTAGTTGAATTTTTTATCCCGAGCATTCATTGTAGCTCTTGTATTTGGATTTTGGAGAATTTAACCAAATTGAACAGTGGCGTAACTACATCGATGGTTAATTTTCCAAGTAAAACAGTACGGATTACTTTTAAAAATGCAGCAACCAACTTAAAACAACTGGCAGAATTAATGACTTCCATAGGTTATGAACCCTATATAAGTTTGGATGATGCGGATGGTAAAAAAAACAAAGTTGATAAAACACTGATTTATCAGGTTTCAATTGCAGCTTTTTGTTTTGGAAATATTATGTTGTTGTCATTTCCCGAATATTTCGATGATGATGAGTTTTGGTTGGAAAAATATAAGAATTTATTTAGATGGTTAATGTTTGCCATGGCACTTCCTGTGGTTTTTTATTCGGCAAAAAATTATTTTATTTC
>DATIRG010000500.1:0-2275 GCA_035470005.1 Lutibacter sp.
TCCATGTCTAGCTGTCTTCCTTCTTCAAATGCTTTTTTATCCATTGCTGTACCAACTGCAATTCCAAATGCCAGCCCAATTGGTATTCCTATTCCTAAAAAAGCCATATTCCCCAAGCTGGTTCCAAATGCAACCCCAAACGGAATACCAAATGCACCCATTCCAAGCGCTAACCAAAGATTACGATAATAGTTTTTGGGCACCAACTTAAGTTCTTTTTCAAGTAATTTAATAATCCCTGATTGTTTCTTCTTAACTATCTTTTTCAATTCGTCTCCTGTTCCGGAAATTGCGTTTAGGTCTGCAATATCTTTATTAATAGACACCACCAATTCATCTGGCAATTCTTTTTTTCCCAATTCAATCAGCAATTTTTCAAATTGAAGGTACGCTTCTTTAAGTTTGACATTTTTATCAATGCCAGGTTTTTGATTTAGTTCAATAATTTTCATTTGTCAATTTTTTTTAATAACTATTTTTTTATATTTATAATTTGAACAAATAAATTGGTTTAAGTACATCGGCACTTTTCCTTGCTTCACACTGTCAACCCGGCACGTTAGGTACTTCTATAGTTAAATTTCCGGTGCCTTTGGTAAAAGTAATATTTAAATAAACTTTTCTTTCCTTCTTAGAAACAGAATTTAGGTTTTCAAATTTGTCAATGCGTATTGTATTTACCAATTCGTTATACAGTGTATCAATTTTGAATTCTTCAATTTCAATGGCCATGGTTAGCGAAATATCAGAAAAAAATTTAAAATCAACGATGTCCCCGTACTTTGAGACTACATTTTCTAAAGTGTTTATAGATGCATGTCTTTCGTCATTGCTGTAGCCCGTCCAAAAAATATTTTCCATTGGTTTGGTGCTTTAAATTTTTATTTGACTTTAAGAAAACTAGCCTGTACTTTTGGAACTCGTTACAGATGAACACCAGAGGAGGCAGGGCTATTTTTTGTCTTTTAAAATCTGCAATAATTTTATCGGATTTTGGCGATTGTCCCAAAAAGCTGTTATTAATATTTCTTGTTCTGTCACTTTATAAAAAATACTGAAATTGCCCAATGAAGCTACACTTGTGTTTTTAAAGTCCGCCGATTTGTATATGAAAGGTGTTTCCGAAATTTGTTTTGTCCGCGCTGCTACAATTTTAATCAGCTTTTTTGAATAAGTATTTGATTTGTTTCGTTTAACCCAATATTCAAGTATTCCTATATATTGAATATCTGCTGTTCGAGTCCATCTTACAGTCCGTTTAGCCATTCGATATTTCGTTTGTCCATTGCTTCCTGTGAAATCAATCTTCCATTTTTAATGTCTGCCTCGCTCATTTCAAGCATTTCTTTTTGTTCAGCAGTCAGTTCTACAACATTTGTGTCCGCTGCGCTGGATGAAATCAGATGATCAAGAGCCACAAGAAAGTCTTTGTTTCTAATAGTCAATATTTTATCAATCAGTCCACTACGTATTTTATCTACTGTTGCCATAATCGTTCAATTTATTTGCAATTTCGTTATTTTTTAGGAGTTTTCATAATGTTGCACAACTTATTCTGTCAAAAATCTCCGCTTCCGGTAATCGTCTGTGATGAGTTCCTACTTACCTGCTTACTCTTATGTGAACAAAACAAAGCGTTTTTCAATTCCATTCCACGTTTAATTTTCCTTTCTGGTGCTCGTCTACGACGAGTACCAGAAAAGTTGTGTATATATACAACATAAATTCAACTTAATATCCAATTGATAGCAGCTTCAACTGTACTAAACGGCTTAGAATAATAACCTTCATCATGGACTTCAACGAGCATTGGAATTACAATATCTCTTGGATTTTCAGTAATTATGGCAATCTTATAATTTCCGAATATATCAATATGTTTTTTATAAAATTTCGCGATCAAAATATGTTCTTCAATTTTAACATTAAAATTTGAATTTCGATAATCTAAAATGAACCCTTTTTTTTCTTTGGGTATTAAATCATTTTCAAAAGCATATTCCCATGAAGCTTCTATATCATCAATTGTGATGAACCCATAATATGTTTTAAATAATATGCCAAGTGAATCATTAAATTTATATTCAAATTTCTTCTTCATAAGTATTTTGTTTTAATTATTAACCTTTCTGGTGCTCGTCTGCGACGAGTACCTACTTACTTATGTGAACAAAACAAAGCGATTGCAACGCGGATCTTATAACTTATAACTAAAATCACCATAAAGGTATATTAATTTAAAAAAACCATACTATAAAAATAGAAGTATACTTTT
>DATIRG010000501.1:0-1743 GCA_035470005.1 Lutibacter sp.
CAGAATGTACACAAAATATTGCGCGGACAGAGGCTGGAAAACGAGTATTGTTGATATGAGTGAAGGCACATCGGGCGGTTTTAAAGAAATTATTTTTAGTGTTGAAGGAGAAGATGTTTACGGCAATTTAAAATTTGAAGCCGGCGTGCATCGCGTGCAACGAGTTCCCCAAACTGAAACACAAGGACGTGTGCATACATCTGCCGCTACCGTGATGGTGTTGCCTGAAGCTGAAGAATTTGATGTGCAAATCGATATGAAAGATGTTAGAATGGATTTTTTCTGTTCATCGGGTCCAGGAGGGCAATCGGTAAATACCACTTATTCTGCGGTTCGTTTAACGCATATACCAACCGGACTTGTGGCGCAATGCCAGGATCAAAAATCCCAGCATAAGAATAAGGACAAAGCGATGCAAGTTTTACGTTCAAGGCTGTATGAAATGGAATTGGCCAAAAAGCAGGAAGTTGATTCCCTTAAAAGAAAAACGATGGTAAGCTCGGGCGACAGGTCTGCTAAAATCAGAACCTATAATTATCCGCAAGGACGAGTTACGGAGCACAGAATTGGTTTAACAATGTATGATTTGCAGAATATTATCAATGGCGATATTCACAGAATTATAGAAGGCTTAAAACTGGCTGAAAATACAGAAAAGCTTAAAGAACTTGGAGAAGTATTTTAATAGCCACCGAAATATTATAAAAAACAAAACCCTCAAAATTAATTTTGAGGGTTTTGTTTTTTAAGGTGATTTGAGTTTATGACTCAATAAATTTTTCTTCTTTGGTTACTTTTAGGGAAACTAAAATACCAATAAAAAGCGCCAATGCTATAAACAATAATGACAACCATTCAGGAAACATATAATGAGGCATTGCGGGAAAATCGTCATGAGGTGTTAAGATGAGTTTTACGCCCACAAAACTTAGGATGGCAATTAAACTGTATTTCAAATAATAGAACTTCACCAGCATATTTGACAGGAAGAAATACATAGATCGCAATCCGAGAATGGCAAAAATATTGGAACTAAACACCAAAAACGGGTCGGAAGTAATTGCCAAAATCGCCGGTACGCTGTCTATCGCAAATAGGATATCGGTAAATTCGATAATAACCAAAGCCATAAAAAGTGGCGTTGCGGCGGTTATATGTCTCAATTTAATGAAAAAATGCTCGCCTTGCATGTGACTGGTAATCGGAATAATTTTTCTGATTTGTCGGTAGATAAATGATTTTTTAGGCTGAAACTTTTCTTCCTTTGAAAACATCATTTTGTAAGCGGTGAAAAGCAAAAACACACCAAAAACATAGGTTGTAAAACTAAATTTATTAATCAGAATTACGCCGAAGAATATCATTAATGCCCTAAAAACGATTGCGCCTAAGATTCCCCAAAATAACACCCTGTGCTGATATTTTAATGGAATTTTGAATGATGCGAATATGACGGCAATCACAAAAATATTGTCTATGCTTAAGGAGATTTCAATTAAATAACCTGTAATATATTTTAATACGGCGTCTGTGGCTGTAAGATTGTCTACGTTGTTTACAACATCACCGGAATAGAGCCAATAAATAACCCCAGAGAAAAGGAAGGAAACAGTAACCCAAATTCCGGTCCAAACGGAAGCTTCTTTGGTGCTTATTACATGTGGAGTCCTATTAAAAACACCCAAATCAAGGGCTAAAAAAACGAGGATGAGCGCAACAAAAATTATCCAAACAATCATAAAT
>DATIRG010000502.1:0-1990 GCA_035470005.1 Lutibacter sp.
AAACAAGTGTAAATATCACCTTAAATTCTGTTGATGACGCCATTATGTTTAACACCTATCACGAAGGAATTCATCTTGGAATCATTCTTCAATTGATGAAATTTGTTTAAATTTTTTAAGCGTTTAATCAAACCAAAATCAAAGAATGTGAGCTATTTTGCTTAAAACGGACTTAAATTTGATACTTTTGCCAAATGAAATGAGCAAAGCAACACAGATTTATTTGCCACATGGCAAGAATGGTGAAGCCAATAAAAAATAAAATTTATACAGATGAAACGAGCCATAACAAATTTTGATACACACAGAAATGATTAATGGCGAACTGCATCTGTACCAATAAAAAATAAAAGATAAACAGATGAAATTTAACACAAAAACCATCCACGGAAACCAAGCGCACGACCCTTCAACAGGAGCGGTTATGCCACCGATATATCAAACTTCAACCTACGCGCAAACTTCACCCGGCGTTCACAAAGGTTATGAATACTCAAGAACTGCAAATCCAACCCGTACCGCGGTTGAAAATGCTTTTGCGAGTATTGAAAACGGGGAATTCGGACTTGCATTTGGTTCGGGATTGGCCGCTATTGATTGTGTGATGAAGTTATTAAGCCCTGGAGATGAGGTTATTTCTACCAATGATTTATATGGAGGCTCGTACAGAATATTCACAAAAATATTTGAAAATTACGGCATTAAGTTTCATTTTATCGGAATGGAAAATGCAGAACATATTGAAAATTATATTTCTGAAAAAACAAAATTGATTTGGGTTGAAACACCTACCAATCCGATGATGAACATCATTGACATTGTAGCGGTTTCTGCGGTTGCCAAAAAACATCAAATTTTATTGGCAGTTGACAATACTTTTGCAACGCCTTATTTACAAAACCCGTTGGATTTAGGTGCTGACATTGTGATGCATTCTGCCACAAAATATTTGGGAGGCCATTCGGATGTGGTGATGGGTGCTCTAATAGTAAATGACAAAGAATTGGCTGATAAGCTGTATTTTATTCAAAATGCTTGTGGCGCCGTTTGCGGACCAATGGATAGTTTTTTAGTGTTGCGTGGCATAAAAACCTTGCATGTGCGTATGCAACGCCATTGTGAAAACGGGAAAGCGGTGGCTGAATATTTGGCAAATCATCCAAAAATTGAAAAAGTATATTGGCCCGGATTTACAAGTCATCCAAATCATGAAATTGCCAAAAAACAAATGAAAGATTTTGGAGGCATGGTTTCGTTTGTTACCAAAGGAAACAACATAAAAGATGCGTTTAAAATACTTGAAAACTTAAAACTATTCACTTTGGCCGAATCATTGGGCGGCGTGGAATCTTTGTCGGGCCATCCTGCAAGTATGACTCATGCCTCTATTCCAAAAGCCGAACGCGAAAAAACAGGCGTGGTGGATTCACTGATACGTTTAAGTGTAGGAATTGAAGATATTGAAGATTTACTGTCCGATTTAGACCAAGCCTTAAGTTTAGTTTAGGTAATAAACATAACCAATATGAACCCACAAAAGCCAATCATTAAATTTATTGGCTGGGTCATTTTTGGCGTTTAATCCATCTACATAGTTAGAAAAGAAATATTGCCATCGGGATTCTATCAATATATCTGAATATTCACCCACTTTATAACGTGTTCCAACACCAAAGGTTGCCGACATAGTGATGCCTGCTTCATCTTTAGAGGCACCCGGATTTAAACTATTGTCCCATTTTGGAAATAAAACGCCAGGGTCTTCCCAATTTCCTGTTCCGTAGGTTGAAGTAATGGAAGGATTGTAATAATCAACAAAAGCGCCGGCACTTACGTAAGGTGACCATTTAAGATCTGGAATTCTTCTGGAACCAAAATCTACAATATCAACCCAATGAAACTCCATTTGAGCACCCAAATTCATCAAATATGTTTTGCCGGTATGCGCTCGCAATCGGTCTCCCCACTCTCCAGGACTCTCGGCATATTC
>DATIRG010000503.1:0-2156 GCA_035470005.1 Lutibacter sp.
GTTTGAAACGATCGAAAGCATGTTTAAAGACGTGGAAAATGCTTTTCTCAATGAAAATTTAAAAGTGGCCCGAAAAGTATTTAAAAAAGATAAAATTATCAATGATATCAATGCAAACGCTTTTGAAATTGTTGCCGAAGATGCCGTTAAAAACCCTGAATTAATTCGTCAATACTTGATGGCATTGGTGGTGATGAAAAAATTTGAAAAAGTTGGCGATTTGCTGAAAAATATCTCTGAAAGCATTATCTATTTTGTTGATGCAGAAATTTTAAAGCATAAAAAGAAATAGTAATTCAGATTTGTATTTAGGGAAACAGAAGATTTGATAAAAGCCACTATGGATTTGTTTGCAACATAAGGCCAAAATAAATAACCATTTTTAATCATAAAAAACCTCAACTTAAAATAGCAAGTTGAGGTTTTCTTTTTTGAAGGTTGATCTAATACTATGATCCGCACATTTCACAATCGTCAGGATTCTCTTTTGACTGTAAAATCATTTGCCTTAATTCTTCTGGCGTGAGCGGTGTTTCTTCTTCCTTTTTTTTGTTCGAAACGGTAAATTGTGTTGCATTCACAGCGCTTTTTGTCCGCAGATAATACATCCCTGTTTTTAGTCCCGATTTCCAGGCATAAAAATGCATCGACGTTAATTTGGCGTAATTGGCATCTTGCATAAACAAGTTTAACGATTGTGATTGATCGATAAAATAACCGCGCTGACGAGACATATCAATAATATCTTTCATGCTCATTTCCCAAACGGTTTTATAAAGATCTTTTAATTCCTGAGGAATGATGTCTATATGCTGAACAGATCCGCTAGCACGCATAATGGCCTCTTTCATTTCATTGTCCCACAAGCCCAAATCAACCAAATCTTCCAATAAATGTTTGTTCACCACAATAAATTCACCGCTCAACACCCTGCGGGTATAAATATTTGAAGTGTATGGTTCAACAGATTCGTTGTTTCCCAATATTTGAGAAGTTGAGGCGGTTGGCATCGGCGCCACCAGCAACGAATTTCTAACGCCATTTTTGATTACTTTTTTACGCAATGCTTTCCAATCCCATCTTCCGCTTAACTCATCTTCCGAAACGCCCCACATATTAAACTGAAATTCACCCAATGACATTGGCGAACCTTTAAATGAGGAATATGGTTCTTTTGCTTTCGCAATTTCCATAGAAGAAGTTACCGCTGCAAAATAAATGGTTTCAAAAATTTCTTCGTTTAATTTTTTAGCTTCATCACTGGTAAAAGGCAAACGCAACATAATAAAAGCATCGGCCAAACCTTGAACACCAAGTCCGATAGGCCTGTGTCTGAAATTCGAGTTTTCGGCTTCTTTTACCGGATAATAATTTCGGTCAATTACCGTGTCTAAATTTCGGGTAATTTTTTTGGTGATTTTATGTAATTTTTGATGGTTAAAAAACTTGGTTCCGTTTTCATCTTCATCTATAAACATAGGAAGCGCAATGGATGCCAGGTTACAAACCGCAACCTCATCTTTTGCCGTGTACTCCATAATTTCAGTGCACAAATTTGAAGAACGGATGGTGCCTAAATTCTTTTGGTTTGATTTTCGGTTGACAGCATCTTTATACAACATATAAGGATTTCCGGTTTCAATTTGGGCTTCCAGTATTTTCTCCCAAAGCAACCTTGCTTTGATGGTTTTGCGTCCTTTCCCTACTTTTTCGTAACCTGTGTATAATTTTTCAAACTCCTCGCCGTAAGTGTCAAATAAATGCGGACATTCATTTGGGCACATCAACGTCCAGTCACCGTTTTCTTCAACGCGTTTCATAAATAAATCGGGAATCCACATCGCATAAAACAAATCACGGGCACGATTTTCTTCTGCACCGGTATTTTTACGCAGATCCAGAAAATCAAAAACATCGGCGTGCCAAGGTTCTATATAAATGGCAAAAGAACCCTTTCGTTTTCCGCCGCCCTGATCCACATAACGAGCCGTATCGTTAAATACCTTTAACATTGGCACAATGCCGTTTGAAGTGCCATTAGTTCCTCGAATATAAGAACCTGTGGCACGTACATTGTGAATTGACAATCCTATACCGCCGGCAGATTGCGAGATTTGCGCAGTTTGTTTTAGCGTATCGTAAATTCCGTCAATACT
>DATIRG010000504.1:0-2786 GCA_035470005.1 Lutibacter sp.
TCATTGTGGTGGACACCATCAATAAATCAATCATAAAAGGTGGCTATGCCGAATATTTTAAACTGAAAGATTCTGTTTTTATCACCAAAAAAGCGGTGGCGATTTCATTAATCGAAAAAGATTCTGTTTATATTCATGGCAATAAATTGATGGTTACCGGAAAAGTTGATGACCGCATTGTGAGAGCCTTTAATCGCGTAAAATTCTTTAAATCGGATTTGCAGGGAAAATGTGATTCCTTAATCACCTTCGAAAAAACAGGATTGACCAAATTTCTGGTAAATCCGGTAATGTGGACGCAAGGAAATCAGATTACTGGAGATACCATTCATTTAATATCAAATCCTAAAACAGAACAACTCGACTCCTTAAAAATATTGAACAATGCCTTTATGGTGCAAAAAGATTCCGCAGGATATAGCCAATTGAAGGGCAAAAACATGTTTGGAAAATTTAAAAACAATGCACTAAAATCTTTGGATGTTGTTGGTAATAGTGAAGTTATTTTCTATGTCAGAAATGACCTTCAGGAATTGATTGGAATTACCAAAATGAAGAGCAGCAAAAATATTTTTATCACTTTGGCAAATAATGAAATTGAAATCATTGATTTTATTGAAAAACCTGAAGGAAAAACCTATCCACCCTCAAAACTTCCTGAAAATGAGGAACTTTTAAAAGGACTTATTTGGCGTGAAACTGAACGTCCGCTCAACAAAGAAGGCATTTTCATATATGATGATGTAGACGCAAAAAAATTAGAAACAAAAGAAAAAGCAGTTACCAAAAGTTGAAAGAAGAATTTTTCAAATATCAGGCGCAAACATCCCCTCACCCATTGGCGATAGAAATCTCCCGTGCAAATGGAAGTTATATTTATGGATTGGATGGAAAAGAATACTTAGATTTTGTTGCAGGTGTTTCGGCAAACACATTGGGACACAATTATCCTGAAATTTCACAGGCGATAAAAGATCAGGTGGATAAATATACCCACGTTATGGTTTATGGTGAATTTGTGCAGCAGCCTCAAGTTGATCTGTGTAAATTATTGGCAGCAAATTTACCGAAACCTTTAGAGACGGTTTATTTAACAAATTCAGGAACCGAAGCAACAGAAGGCGCATTGAAATTGGCCAAACGCTTTACCGGAAGAAGTGAAATTATTGCGGCAAAACATGGTTATCATGGCAATACAATGGGATCTATGAGTGTTTGCGGTGCCGAAGAACAAAATAGCGCTTTCAGGCCATTGGTTCCTGGAATAAAATTTATCACTTTCAATGATCTAAACGATTTAAATAAAATAACCACTAATACCGCAGGCGTTATATTAGAAACCATTCAGGGCGGCGCAGGTTTTATTGAATCACAGAATGATTATTTAAAAAAGGTCAAAGACAAATGCACTGAAGTTGGTGCCTTACTGATTTTGGATGAAATACAATCAGGAATTGGCCGTACAGGAAAACTCTTCGGATTTGAAAATTACAATGTTGTTCCGGATATCATTGTCGCAGGAAAAGGTTTGGGAGGCGGAATGCCAATTGGCGCTTTTATTTCATCATTCCAAATTATGGACTGCTTAAAACAAAATCCAAAACTTGGACATATTACTACTTTCGGCGGACATCCGGTAATCGCTGCGGCTGCACTGGCCACTTTAAAAGCATTGCTTAATTCGGACTTGATTGAACAAACCCTTCAAAAAGAAAAATTATTTAGAAAATTATTGGTTCATCCTTTAGTTACTGAAATTAGAGGAAGAGGTTTAATGCTTGCTCCTATGGTTGAAAGCAATGAAATGGCCTCTGAAATTATTTTAAAATGCCTCGATAGAGGTTTGATTATGTTTTGGTTATTGTTTGAAGGAAAAGCCCTAAGAATTACGCCTCCGCTTACCATTTCAGAAGATGAAATTTATAAAGGTTGTAACATTCTTATTGAAGTTTTAAATGAAATTCTGGCAGAATACCATACATCGAATTAAGTTTAAGTTCCTCTAACCTTTTATCAAATAATGCATTAGTTAAAATTATGTTAATATAGTACTATTTTATACATAGTACTGTAACACTATTAGTTTTTGCGCGTCTATTAATAAAAACACTGACAACTAAAAACTAAATATCATGAAAGCAACAGATTTAAACACATCAGAAAAAAGCAAAAAAAATGTACCTTTTTCAACCTTTACTTCAACCAAACGCGCACAATGGGACAAATACAGAAGATATGGAATATTTGTTTCTTAAAAAACTACATCTATATAATTCAAATTTACAGAAACAAAAAATGCACCAAACAGGTGCATTTTTTATGTGTAATTAGGATATAATTATTGGTTCCCTAAAATAATTGGCATTCCACTTTTTCCGCCGCCAATAACAATTACTTTGCTATTTGCTGATTCAGATAATTTAATAGTGGCTTCAATACCTTTGTCCTGAAGAATTTGATCATTCAATGAAGCACTTAAAATGCGGTTGGCATCTGCCTTACCTTTCGCCTCAATGATTTGTTTTTCAGCTTCCTTCGCAGCTGTTATTAATCTGAACTCATATTCTAAAGATCCTTGTTCTTGCTTCAATTTACTTTCAATTGCGGCTTTTATTGTTGGAGGTAAAGTTACGTCCCTAACCAAAATTGCATTTAATTGAACATACTGAGGTTCAACAATTTTTTTTGTTTCTTCAAAGATTTCTGATTGAATAGCATCACGTTTTGTGGAATATAATTGTTCAGGAGTATACCTTCCAACCACACTTCTTGTTGCTGATCGAACT
>DATIRG010000505.1:0-1833 GCA_035470005.1 Lutibacter sp.
CCAATAATTATCGCTTCTTTAAGTTCGAAAAAGGTCATATATTTTGTTTACAAAAATGTGAAATTACTATAATTTATTAAACATTGTCGTAATCAATGGTGATTTTTTGTGTTGTGGGATGTGCCTGGCAGGTTAAAATGAAACCATCCTTGATTTCAGCATCGCTTAAAATGGAATTTTTTTCCATGACTGCATTTCCTGCGGTTACTTTCGCCAGACAGCTGCTGCAAATTCCGCCTTGGCAAGAATAAGGTGCATCTAAACCTTCTTTTAACGCGGCGGTTAAAATGGTTGTTTTTGAATCCATTTCAAACGTAGTTTCCTCATCATCAACTAAAACGGTAATTTCACAAGTACCTTCAAAAGTGATGTTTAGTTCACTTTCTGAAGCAACAGGCGGCGTAAACAATTCAAAATGTATGTTATTTTCATCCAAATTGTTTTCTGTCAATGTTTCTTTTGATGCATTGATCATTGCTTCGGGTCCGCATAAAAAAGCGGCGTCAAAAGAGGTGTTTTTAAATTTATTTTTCAGGATAAAGTTGAGGTTTCCTTTGTCAATTCTGCCAAATAAAGCGGCTTCATTTTTTTCTCGGCTAATTACATATTGCACTTTAAATTGTACTGGATGAGCATTTTGCAAAAGGATTATTTCATCTTTAAAAATAGTGTCGGCGGTTGTTTTATTGCCATAAATAAGCTTAAATGTGCTGTTTGGTTCTTCAGTCAAAACTGCTTTTATCATGGACATTATTGGTGTAATGCCACTTCCGGCCGCAATGCCAAGATAATTTTTTGCGTTTGCTGAATCCGTTTCCAACAGAAACTTTCCTTCGGGTTTTGAGACTTCCAAAATGTCGCCTTCTTTTAATATGGTGGCGGCAAAAACAGAAAATGTTCCGTTGTCAACCGCTTTTATGGCAACCCGCAATTCGCAGCTGTTTGGTGTTGAACAAATGGAATACGCCCTGCGCAACTCTTCGCCGGCAAGGCTTTTTTTGATGTTAATATATTGTCCGGCAACAAATTTAAAGGTTTCTTTCAACTCATTGGGAATATCAAACAGGATAGAAACCGCATTAGAAGTTTCTTTTTTTAGTTCTTTTATAGTGAGCGCGTGAAATTTCGACATGTTCAATTTTTAGATTACAAAAATAGCGAAACTTAATATATTTTTTTGTGAAAAAACACCCAAGTCTAACATACATAAGAAAATTATGTATATATTTGAAATTCAAAAAAGCGCGTAAATCATCGAAATGGGAAATCAGAAATTATATAAGGGTTCTTTGCAAACCATTATTTTAAAGTTGCTGGAAGAGAACGATAAAATGTATGGTTATGAAATTACCCAAAGAGTAAAAGAACTTACCAACGGCAATCTGCAAATAACAGAAGGCGCGCTATATCCCGCGTTGCATAAATTGGAAGCCGATGGTTTGTTGGATGTTGAAGTTGCCATGGTCGACAATCGCTTGCGTAAATATTATAAATTAACCGAAAACGGAACAAAAGAAACCGTAAGCCGTTTGGCAGAAATGGAGGAATTTTTAAGAACAATGCAAACAATTGTTAATCCGAAGTTTGCATAAATAACACTATAAAATTGCTAAAACTATGAAACTTTCCAAGGAACAAATACAGCAAATTGACAGATACATTGCCGCTTGTGGCATTGAGTGGATTGAGGTCAGTGCAGAATTGGTCGACCATTTTGCAAATAGTTTGGAAGAAAAATTAGCCATAAACCCGACTTTAGATTTTATGCAAGCGATTCATGCCGAGCATAAAAGTTTAAGCGACAACGGTTTTAAAAAATTGCTGGAAACTAAA
>DATIRG010000506.1:0-1806 GCA_035470005.1 Lutibacter sp.
AAGTCTGAAGACAGAAGTTTTAATTGTGAATATGTTATTATCATCAATCAGGCTTCATTTCCCTTGGAAAAGGAGGGCAATAGGATAAAAATCATTCATATAAAATAAATTTAAAACACTTTACGATGGAACGAGATGTCATTTTTAATTCGGATTTACATTTTGAGCACAAACAATGGCGACGTGAACTCCTTTTTTGGGAAGACGAGCTAAAATCATTGCAAAACAGGTTGAATGAGTTGGTGTTGCGTTGGACAGACAAAGAAGTTCTGGCACAATTAGAGCATTATCAAAATCAGTTTATCATACAGGAAAATGCCATTGATGAACTTGAGGATCATATCAATTTGCATGAAATCAATATTTCCGAACAGCTTAAAAAAGGAAAGGATGTACTAGATGTTCAAATGGTTAAAAAGCATATTGAACTTCGAAATCATATGGACACCCAAAGAAATTTGTACAGTGAACTTAAGGGTAATTTTTTTCGATTTCTTTCAAAATATATGTAAAGAAAGTTATAAGTTATAAGTTTTTCATTTTAAATAATTAGCAAATAACGGTTAACATATAACGCATAACATATAACCAATAAATAAATTCATTTCCGTGGATGCAAATTTTATCATTCAAACAGAAAACGGACAGCTTACAGAATTCGATTTTTTGATAAGAATGCTGGTAACTGCAGGCATCGGTTTTGTGTTGGGTTTGGAACGGGAATATTCCCAATACTCGGAGAAAGGGGAAATTTTCGCAGGTTTACGCACATTTACGCTTGTGGCTTTGCTGGGTTTTTTAACGGCTTATTTAGGAATTACATTTACTTATTGGATTTTTATTGCAGGTTTTTTAGGCGTTGTAGCCATAGTGGCCATTTCTTATTGGGTAACTTCACATGAAGGAAATATTGGAAGCACCACCGAATTTGCGATAATTTTTACTTTTTTGCTCGGAGGTCTTGTGCTTGTTGGCAGCATAAATCTTAGTTTGGCACTCACTGTAATTACCTTGGTTTTACTTTCTCTTAAATTGAGATTGAAATCTATGATTGGACAACTCACTCAAAAAGAACTGTTTGCTTTTGTGCGTTTTGTGGTAATCGCATTGTTGATTTTGCCTTTTTTGCCTAACGAATTTTATGGGCCTTATGAGGTAATTAATCCGAGGGAAGTGGGTTGGATTATCGTATTGACTTCTGGAATTGGTTTTGTTGGCTATATTTTAATGAAATTTTTGGGAACCGACAGAGGTATTTTATTAACCAGTATTTTGGGAGGTTTGGTATCGAGTACGCTGGTTACTTTTACGTTTTCAAAAAAAAGCAAGGAAACTCCCGAACTTTCACAAAATTATGCCGTTGGTATTTTTGCTGCGGCTACAATTATGGTACTCAGAATATTTTTGCTGGTTTTTATTTTCAATAAAACAATGCTTATTCAATTAACAATCCCTTTGTTAATAATCCTTTTAACCACTTTTGGAATTGCCTTGTACTTTTATAACAAACAATTTGAAAAACAACATGCTATAGACAAAATAGTGTTGGGAGATCCGCTAAATATTAAAAATGCGGTGTTTTTTGGTGTTTTTTATATAGGAATCTTGCTTTTGGTCAGTTATGCGAATCACGGCTACGGAACAAAAGGTATTTATTTATCAAGCGCCATAAGTGCGTTGACCGATATTGATGCGATTGCGATTTCTGTTTCTAAATTGGGCGGCACCACCATGAATATGTTGATAGCACAAAACGCCATTTTGCTGGCCACATTGTCTAATACCGTCGTAAAAATTGGGATTGCG
>DATIRG010000507.1:0-1564 GCA_035470005.1 Lutibacter sp.
GTTGGGTCTGAAGGCAAATCTTTAGGAAAATCCTTGTCCGATTTTGCGGCATCAACTTTGTCTTTCACTTTTCGCAAAGCTTCCGTTGGCGTAACGCTAAAATCAAAAGTCACTTTTATGGATGAAAATCCTTCAATAGAAGTGGAGGTGATTTCATCAACACCTGAGATCCCGTTGATTTCTTTTTCGAGTGGACGCGTAATTAATTTCTCAATATCGATTGCGGAGTTTCCTGGATAGGCGGTGGACACGAATATTTCGGGTACGACAATTTCCGGGAAAGCTTCTCTCGGCATACTTTGGTAAGAGAAAATTCCTGCCAAAAAAATCATTCCAATCACCACAAACACGGTCATTTTGTTGTTTATGGACCAGGTTGAAATTTTGAATTCTTTTAATACTTTACTCATTTTAATGCTTTTAGAAGTGTTGTAGCCTAATTAATTTTTACCAATTTTAACTTTATCTCCAGCTTTCACAAATCTTGCGCCGGCATTTATCAGGGTGTCAGAGGCTTTTAAACCTTCGCTTACATAGATTTCATGGTTGAATTCATTGCCAATGGTAATAATGTTTTTTACCACTTTTTGAACGTTATTTTCGGTGACCACCGTAAACACATAATTATTGCCGGCTTGGTCTTGTTGCACCAGTGTGGCCGGAATGATGATTCCGGTTGTTTCAAAATCAACAATTTTTACGTCGGCCAATAAATTTGGTTTGATGCTTTGGTCTTTATTGTCAATGTTAATTCTGATTTTAAAACTTCGGTTGGCCGGATTGATATAATTCCCGACCTGTGATATTTTTGCGTTTATTTCTTTGTTGATGGAGGCAAAAAGCACAACGGTTTCTGTGCCTTGTTTAATAATTGGCAAATAGGTTTCGGTAACGTCGGCTTCCACATAAACGTTGTCTAAATTAAGCAAGCGCACGGTTGGCATTTGCGGACTTGTAAGTTCGCCCAACCTTGGGAAAATTTCATCCACAACACCGCTAAATGGTGCCGTAATTCTCATTTTTCTTGATTGGGTTCTCAAGGATGACAAATTGTTTTCCAAGCTTTCTTTTTGTGCTTTTGCCTGAAGATATTGCATTTCTGAACCAATTTTTTGTTTCCAAAGTCGTTCCTGGCGTTCAAAAGTTGTTTTGGCCAGACCTAATTGGGTGTTTAATTCACTGATGCTGTTTCTGATGGATGCATCATCCAGTTGAATTAAGGTTTGGCCAGCTTGCACTTTTTGACCTTCTTTTACCAAAATGGCGGTGACGGTTCCGCCCATTTCCGGACTGATTTCTATATTTTTGTTGGCTTTGGCAACGCCTTGAATTTCAAGAAAGTGTTTAAAAACATCATTTTTGACAGGAATTACGGTCACTGTTTGAAGATTTTTATCGGAATCTAATTTGGAGATTTCTTCTTCAACAGATTTTAAGGCGGTGTTTAAACTGTCTATTTTAGTTACTATGATTGCTTTTTGGGCATTTAATTCTTCTAAGGAAGATTTTTTTGCTTCTTTCCCACAAGAGATCATAAGTGTGGCAGCAATAAAAAGGATGGATA
>DATIRG010000508.1:0-3186 GCA_035470005.1 Lutibacter sp.
CCAATAATGCCTTTGCCGGCCATTGAAGTCATTGATAAAACGGTACTAAAACAAGCCAAAACCCAATTAAAAAAGTTACTTAAAAAAATTGATGATGTACCACCCAATCCAAAGCATAAATTTTATACACTTTCTAATTATGATTATTTTATTGATGCTGTAAAAGCCCACGTTTCAGAAAAAAATATAGACCTTATTGTGATGGGCACAAAAGGCGCATCAGGCTTAAAAAAAATGATGATTGGAAGCAATACCGGTGATTTAATTACCAGAGTAAAATGTCCAGTCCTTATAGTTCCAGAAAATGCAGCGTTTCAAGAAATTAAAGAAATTGCGTTTCCAACAGATTATCAACTTTTTTATCCAACCAAAATTTTGAACAATATTTTAGAATTTATCAAAATGCACGATTCCGCATTAAGAATTGTGCACATTGCCAAAAAAGATGAAGAAGTTACCGAATTTCAATTGGAAAATAAGGAGTTTTTAAAAAATTTCTTTGCTGAAGAAAACCATAGTTTTCATAAAATCACAAATAAAAAAATTGAAGATGGCGTTCAATGTTTTGTGGAAAGCAGGGATATTGATCTGATTGTGATGATTGCCAAAAGCCTTAATCTTTTTCAACGAATTTTATTCAGGCCAACCGTGGAAGAGATTAGTTATCACACCGACGTTCCGTTTTTGGTTTTGCATGAATAACTTATAAACACTTTCATCATGGATGAAGTATCAATTTTTTTAGCCAAATTTTGGGGATGGTATTTTATTATTTTCTTTTTAATTTTAAGTTTCAACCCAAAAAGAATTTTACAGGTTATTAAAGATTTAGAGGACCAAAAGTTTGTGATTGTCATTTCTTTTCTGGCTATTGTTATTGGATTGCTCAATATTTTATTCCACAATATTTGGGAAGATGACTGGCGGCTGATCATCACCTTTATTGGCTGGATAGCTTTGTTTATTGGTTTGTCGCTGTTTATTTTTCCCAAACGAACAGTTTTATGGCTGGATTATCTCAACATTAAATTTGTTCAAGTAATTTATGTAACGCTTTTTTTTATAGGCTTGTTTTTACTAAATATGGGTTATGGAATTGTTATTTTCCCATAATAAAAACAAAAAAATTATTCAAAAACTGAGAACAATCATATGCCAAATTGATGCATATCATTTTAGACTAGCAAATTAGTCATTAATTTTACATCATATTAAAAAATAAAAGTTCATTGATTTATAGTAAATAAAATTTCCCCACGTATGTAAATTTGCATTTTACATAGCAATAATAGCCTAATTTGAAGAGTTTAAGGTGAACAAATTTAATCGATTTTAGTTTTGTCTTAGAAATAAGGTGACGTAAGAAATTATTTAAAAATTGCAGAGAACAGCTTAATTTCTTCAAGATAGACGCAGGAGGTTTCGGCCTCCTGCTTCCATTCAAAAAAGGTCTCCATTATTGCAGAATAATGCAGATCATAGAAGTGTTAACTAGTTATTTTAATATAACTGATTTTAGTATTGTTTTAGAAATGAGATGCTATGATAAATTAGTTGGTGTTAAAAAACAAACTTAACAACTTCAAGAAGCAGGAAACTGAAAACTTCCTGCTTCTGCTAAAAAGGGATAGATCATCATTATTTAAAAGTAATGTTGATTGAACCGGGAGATTTAGAACGTTTTTTGATGTTGACTTGTTTAAGGATTGTCTTAGAAATAAGGTGGTGTAAAAAATGAGTTGAACGTAGAAAAATAACTCAGTCTCTTAGGGAAACAGGAAGTTGCGACTTCCTGTTTCTAAAAAACCAAATCTACATTGTTGAAAAATAATGCAGATTGAAGTGGAGTGATTCAAGTTGTAGTCTAACAAAAGCTAATTTTAGTACTTTTTTAGAAATAAAAAATTATAAAAAATTAGTTGCAAAGAAGCAACTTAAACGCTGCAGGAAACAGGAAGTTTCGGCTTCCTGTTTCTATTAAAAAATAGGTTTGCACTTTTAAAAAAAGCGCAAAACCGAAATGGAGAAGTTAAAGATGTTGTTTAATTGAATCTAATTTTGGTGTTGTTTTAGCAATAAACCAGTGTTTAAAATTAGTGCAAATTGGCTAACAAATTTAACAGCTTCAGGAAACAGGAGGTTACGGCTTCCTGTTTCTATTTAAAAAAATAGGTGATTTTTTTATCAATTAATTCTATATGTTATGAAAACAATCAGCATTTTTTTGGTAATTTTATTTGTGGCCACACAATCGTTTGGCCAAAATCCATCACTTTTAAAAGAAGATTATTTACAAAAAAGCAAAAGTCAAAAAAACACTGGCTGGGTTTTGCTCGCCGGCGGAACAACTTTAGCTGTTATTGGAGCGATCACCTTTGATAAATCGGATGATTGGAGTTCAGTAGACACCGGCGGTTTTATGGTGCTTGGTGGTGCAGTTGCAGCTGCAGCCAGTATTCCGTTTTTTATCAGTTCGGTAAAAAATGCACGAAAAGCTGCAACCATCAGTTTTAATTATCAAAAAATGTATTTTCCACAACAACATACTTTTATTGCAAAACCGCAACCGGCCATCACATTAAGAATTCCTTTGTAACACCAATTCCAAAAATAAATGACCCATAATTTAAGTTGATAATCCATTCAATATAAGTGATTTGCAATATTACGCCTACGTTTTAACATTTTATATTGAAATAAATGTCGTAAATTACTGTCTTACTTAAATAATTTAAAATTTAAAATCATAAAATCATGGACTATTATTATTCAACGATATTAAACAACATCACTTTCGATAAAGCCATAGAAAAAGTAACTGACGAACTTCAAAAAGAAGGATTTGGCGTACTTACGGAAATTGACATAAAAGCCACATTGAAGAAAAAACTGGACGTCGATTTTTACAATTACAGAATTTTGGGTGCCTGCAACGCACCTTTCGCCTATAAAGCGCTAAAAGCTGAAGACAAAATTGGCACTATGCTTCCGTGTAACGTGATTGTACAGGAAAAAGAACCGGGAATTATTGAAGTTTCCGCCATCAATCCCATTATTTCTATGCAAGCCGTTGTAAATGAATCTTTGGCGCCAATTGCCATGGAAATTGGTGATAAACTTAAAAGAGTTCTGGCAAACCTGTAATTTATTTATAAAAAACTTCCCAATATAAATTGAAATTTATAG
>DATIRG010000509.1:0-2883 GCA_035470005.1 Lutibacter sp.
CGCACAAGACCAAAAACTGACAAGTCCAAATAATTACAGAGCGATTCGTTATGCTGATGTACTGTTAATGGCTGCTGAAGCTTACCAAAAATCTGGAAATGATTCAAAAGCAGGTGAATATTTGAACAAGGTTAGAGACAGGGCTTTTGGCGAAACCGATCACAGAATAAATCTTTCAGGCACCCCACTGTACAATGCAATTTTAGCTGAAAGACGCGTAGAACTTGCAGGCGAAGGACATCGTTTCTTCGATTTGGTAAGAACCGGTAAAGCCGCTCAGGAAATTGATGGTTTTAGTGCTGGAAAAAATGAATTATTCCCAATTCCTTTTGAAGAAATTCAGTTTTCAGGCGGAAATTGGTTGCAAAACCCTGGATACTAATAATTAAAAATATAAAAACATGAAAGTATTAAAATATTTTTTAAGTGCGATCTTAGTCGTAGCAACCATTTGGAGTTGTACCGATGAGGATTTTGGCAACCTTGATTTTTTATCAACTGCCAATGCTCCAACAAATGTCTCGGCATTTTTTAATGTTACACAAGACAATACAGGAACAGTAACAATTACACCAAACAGTGAAGGCGCTGTTTCTTACGACGTTTTTTATGGAGACAACACGTATTCACCTGGCAACGTAAAACAAGGCAAAAGCATTGTACACGTTTATAGTGAAGGAACCTACACTGTTAAAATAGTGGCTACCGGCGTTACCGGATTGACCTCAGAAATGACGCATAATTTAGTCGTTTCCTTTAAAGCTCCTAAAAATTTAGTGGTGGTTATTGCAAATGATTTAGCCATTTCAAAAAAGGTAAATGTTACAGCCACTGCCGATTTTGCGATGTTGTTTGATGTATATTTTGGAGAAGCCGGCAATGACGAACCTGTATCTGCAAATAATGGCGGAATTGCATCTTATGTTTACAAAGAAGCTGGAACTTATACCATTAGAGTTGTGTCAAAAAGTGCAGCCATTCAAACTACTGAATATACAGAAGTATTTGTGGTTACTGCAATATTGCAACCGCTTTCAAAAGCTCCTACACCTCCAACAAGAAATGCAGCAGACGTAATTTCTATTTATAGCTCAAAATATGTTGATGTGGCAGGTACAAATTATTTCCCGGATTGGGGACAAGGCGGACAAGGAAGCAGCTGGGCTGAATTTGATTTGAATGGTGATAAAATGTTACAATACATCAAATTAAGTTACCAGGGTATTGCGTTGGCTGACGGCGTAAGTGTTAATGTATCTGGAATGGAATTTCTTCATATGGATGTTTGGACCGCTGATTTAGCAAGAATTCAAACATCATTGATTAGTTTATCCAATGGTGAAAAACCTGTTTGGAGTACGCTTACAGCTGATAAATGGACAAGTATTAATATACCAATTTCTGCATTTACAGATCAAGGATTAACTGTTGCTGATATCTTCCAAATGAAATTTGTAGGTGATCCTAATGCAGTTGGTACTGTATTTATTGATAATATTTATTTCTGGAAAGAATCAACAGGCACGCCTGTTGCAGGAGCATTACCAATTGATTTTGAAAATCCATTTACTTTAAGTTCATTTGATGGTGGAAATATTTCAATAATTGAGAATCCTGATACAAATGGAAATACTTCCGCAAATGTAGCTAAGTTAGTTAAAAATGCTGGTCAACCTTGGGCAGGTTCTAAGTTTACGTCAGTTACACCATTTGAGATAACAGAATCAACAACTGTAACTGCAAAGGTTTGGTCACCAAGAGCTGGTTTAAAATTATTGATGAAATTTGAAGATGCAGCGCCTTGGCCAGCAACAAAAGCTACGGCTGAAATAACAGCAACAACAACTGTTGCAAATGCCTGGGAAGAATTAACTTTTACTATTACAGGAGTTGATGCAAGTCTTGAATATTCCAATCTTATCTTAATTATGGACAATGGAACGCAAGGTGATGGTTCTGCTAATTATACGATATATGTAGATGATATATCAGTGGCCTCTTATTTAGATTTTGAACCAAACTTTGAATTAATTTCATTTGATGGTGGAAATATTTCAATCATTGAGAATCCTGATACAAATGGAAATTCTTCTGCAAAAGTAGCTCAGTTAATTAAAAATGCCGGTCAACCTTGGGCAGGTTCTAAGATTACGGCAGAAACACCATTTGCGCTAACAGAATCTATAGTTATATCTGCAAAAGTATGGTCACCAAGAGCTGGTTTAAAATTATTGATGAAATTTGAAGATGCAGCACCTTGGCCAGCAACAAAAGCTACGGCCGAGATAACAGCAACAACAACTGTTGCAAATGCTTGGGAAACACTAACTTTTACTATTACAGGAGTTGATGCAAGTCTTGAATATTACAATCTTGTCTTAATTATGGACAATGGAACTCAAGGCGACGGATCATCTAATTATACCATATATTTAGATGATATTGCAAAATATTAAATATTAAATTTTTAAGATATACTTATGAAAAATATAAAATATATTCTAACTTTTCTTTCACTGGCACTAATATTTAGCAGTTGTGAAGAGGAAAATCAAGAGTTTGGAGATATTATAACTCCAACAAATGTGCAAATTACCGCTGTATTAGCCGGCGCAGATGCAAACAATCCATTTGGCGATGGAAGTGGAATAGTTACATTTAAGGTAAATGCAGATAATGCTATCACCTATAAATTTGTATATGAAGGCACAGAAATAGTGGCTGCTTCAGGGTCTAAAACTTATACTTTTGGAACAACCGGAACAAACAAGTACAATGTTACTGCTATTGCTGTTGGTACTGCAGGTGCAAGTTCAAGTACTACAATGGAAGTTGAAGTATTGGTGCTTTATGCACCACCTGCCGATTTATTAACGATGCTTA
>DATIRG010000510.1:0-2005 GCA_035470005.1 Lutibacter sp.
GCCAGCATCGATATGATGGGCAATGCCATGTAGAACATCATATCCATCAGGGTTGAAAGCGACACATGCCGTTTGTAAAAATAAATGGCAGAAACCCCCAGCAATATGGGGCCGCTTAAATTAAATGCGATTGTTTTTCGAATGGACTCACCAAACGGAATGTCGACAAAGGCAATGCCAATCAGCAATAACAAAATGTAAATGAGATAGCTTAAGGAAATGTGGTGCTGTCTTTTCTCAACCACCAATCCCACAAAAAGGAAAACCAGTACCGCATATTTGGGCAATTCGTAAAATACCATCCCGCCTGCCATTCTGAAAAGCACTTCTCCCCCCACCAAATAAGCACTCCAATGGATGGCTTCGTTGTTTTCGTTTTTATTTCTGATGATGTACAATACCCCAAAAAATAAAATTAAGAAAGAATATGCCTTGGCAATCAATCCGGAAAGCAGCAAAACGCCCAGCACAAGATGTGTACCTGCCAAAATTAAACGTATATGTGATGCTTTGTTATTCAAGCTGGTAGATGGCGATTAATTGGGTGATAAAAGCATGTGCACTGAAATTTAACCTTATATTGTTGTCTAAATTTTCTCCGAATTCTTTCCTCCGATCTTCATTCTCTATCAGAAAAATAAGCGCTTCCGCCAGCGCATTTTCCTCAGATGGCGGCAGCAGCATCCCGCTTTTCCCATGACTGACCACCACACCGCATTCCCCTACATCGGTGACCGCCACGGGCAATTTTGCCAAACCGTATTCGAGCAAAGCCACCGGCAATCCCTCAGATTTTGAACTCAACACCCCGATGGTTGCCTGTTTTAAAATATGTTGCGTATCGGGACAGCTTCCGTACAAAAATACACAAGATTTTAAATGCAGCTGTTTTATCGTTGCTCTAATTTCTTCGGCATAAACATCCTTAAAATCCATTCCCACCAAATGCAAGGTCCAGTCTGCGTGCTTTTCCCGCACCATCTTAAATGCCTTCAACAGGTTTATATGGTCTTTTTGCGGCCTTAAATTGGCCAGACAAACGATGCGCTTTTCATTTTCCCCATGCAATTGGGTGATTGCCGGGTTTTCCGAACCGAACGTAGCGAAATTCGGCAAATAATGACAGTGCTTTGCCTGCAGGTGTTGTTTGGCCCATTGCAGCAGGTGATTGTTTACGGTAATGACCGTTTTAAAGGTTTTTGACACCAGCGTTAAAGGAAATTTTTTCCGTTCTTTTAAGTTCTCGCTGTTTCCATAATGGTCATGCCAGACGAGGGTTATTTTTGGCAGCTGTAATTTAACCAGGAAAGCCGTAAAATAGGAGGTTGCGTGGGCGTGGATGGTGTTAATTTCGTTGGATTTTAGATAGCGAATCAGTTTTTGTATCGCTTTGAAATCCAGTGTGCTTTTTTTGTCCAAAAACACATAGCCGACCCCGGCCCCTATTTTGGATTTTAGGTCCCCTTCCTGCCGTGTGGCACACAAATGCGATTCCACATTATTTTCAGCCAAAGCATTGGCAATGTTTACCGCCATCATTTCTGCGCCGCCGGGGCTCAGGGAATCTATGAGTTGTATGACTTTTAAAGGTTTGATAGGTTTTTTGATTTAATATGCGTTTTGAATTTCAAATTTACTGTTTATGCAGTAAAAACAATGTTGGGATTTATTTTATTTTTTGAGTTTAATTCAAACTGTATATTTTGAACTCCATCCATTTACTCTTTTTACTTTTTTCATTGATAAAAAAGTAACAAAAAATCTAGTCTACTGATCTTTTTCTGTAAAATTATTGAATTTTTGCAAACGCGCCAGCTGGCTCATTCGCTAAAAACAGCTACCAGCTGTTTTTTTTACGCTCTGTCCTAACGAAACCTGCCTGCGGCCGTAAGGAAAATCATAGGACAGTTTTATTTAAGCAGTTGTAAAGAAAGTGATTGTAAATCTTAATATGTTTCTTTACTTTTTTCATTGATAAAAAAGTAACAAAAAATCTAGTCTACTG
>DATIRG010000511.1:0-2495 GCA_035470005.1 Lutibacter sp.
CTACATCCCCAATTTAATTAATTTTCAACCAGTGGCTTTCTGGTTGAGACCTGCATTTAAAATGCAGTGGCGCAAAAATACATAATTTTTTTAAATGTGTTTGAAAATTTTTAAATGTTCTTCTATGATAAATTATTTAATCGAAAAAATTTAAATAATTTTGTGTTACCAAATCATTTTGAAAATTCCTGCACTGTAAATTTTAAGGTTGCTTTTTTGAATGCAAAACCAATATTGTAAAGATTGTTACTTTTTAAGTCCTATTTTTCCATTAAATTTGTGCATAAATAATAAAAATTATGATCAATAAAATTGAAGTAAGCTGGAAAGGCGAAATGCTTTTTGAATCGGTAGCGCCAGAAGGAAAAGTGATGATTGACGCTGCTGAAGATGCAGGCGGACAAGGGAAAGGATTGCGCCCAAAAGCCATGATGTTAACTTCATTGGCGGGTTGCACGGCTATGGACGTTGCTTCTTTATTGAAAAAAATGCGCGCCGAAGTGACCGATTTTAAAATTGAAGTGGAAGGAAATCTTACTGAGGAACATCCAAAATTCTACGATAAAGTAAAAGTAATTTATAAATTTTACGACAAAGATTTTCAAAAAGACAAAATTGAAAAAGCGGTAAATCTATCTGTTGAACGTTATTGTGGCGTTATGCAAATGTTTCGCCAGTTTGCCGAAGTTACCATAGAAATCGAATATATCGTTCAATAAGTTGCAAAGCTAAAGGCATAAACACCAATATACCGGCAATCAAAAATACCAAAACACCAAAATTTGCTTACTTTTGGAAAAAAGCAATGCTATGCGATGGAAATTAAAACCGGAAACGGATGCTCAAATCACTTCAAAATTAGCCCAAGAATTGGGTGTAGATTATACCCTGGCCAAATTGTTGGTGCAAAGGAATATTGAAACCTACGACCAGGCGAAAGCCTTTTTTCGCCCCACTTTAAAAGACCTTCATAACCCTTTTTTAATGAAGGATATGGACAAAGCGGTTGAACGTATAGAACGTGCAGTGGCCGAAAATGAAAATATCATGGTTTATGGCGATTATGATGTGGATGGTACCACTTCCGTTTCCATGCTTTCGTCCTATTTAAAAACATTTTATGCAAATATCGCCACGTATATTCCCGACCGGTATGCCGAAGGTTACGGAATTTCCTTTTTGGGAATCGATTTTGCGCACGACAATGATATTTCTTTAATTATTGCATTAGACTGTGGCATAAAAGCAATCGATAAAGTAAATTACGCCAAAGAAAAAGGCATCGATTTTATTATTTGCGACCATCACCGTCCGGGAAACGAAATTCCTGATGCCGTTGCGGTTTTAGATCCAAAACGAGTTGATTGTGCGTATCCATACGATGAATTGTGTGGTTGCGGTGTGGGCTTCAAATTAATTCAGGCATTGGCAAGCCGCAGAAATCAAACCATTGACGATTTGGTGCCTTATCTTGATTTGGTGGCAACCGCCATTGCTGCCGACATTGTTCCCATCACCGGAGAAAACAGGATTTTAGCTTATTTTGGGTTGCAGGTGATCAATTCCAATCCGAGAAACGGCATAAAAGCGATGATTCACCAAATTAAAAAGGCTGAATTAAACATTACTGATGTCGTTTTTATTATCGCGCCAAGAATTAATGCAGCCGGAAGGATTAAACATGGAAATTACGCTGTTGAATTGCTGACCGAACTGGATTTTGATTCGGCCGTTAAATTTGCTTTGGAAATAGAACAAAACAACAACGACCGAAAAGATTTGGATAAATTAATCACCAGTGAAGCCTTGCTCCAAATTGAAGAAAATAGTGAGCAACATAATTATTCAACGGTAGTTTATGCCGAAAATTGGCACAAAGGCGTTATTGGCATTGTGGCTTCCAGGCTTATTGAAACTTACTACAAACCAACCTTGGTTTTCACGAAAAGTGGCGATAAATTGGCGGCTTCGGCACGTTCTGTAAAAGGATTTGACGTTTATGAAGCCCTGGAACAATGCTCTGAATTTATTGAGCAGTTTGGGGGACATAAATATGCGGCCGGATTGACCTTAAAAGAAGAAAATTACCAAAATTTCAAATTGAAGTTTGAAGAAGTTGTAAAAAATACCTTGCCCGAGGAATTGCGAACACCCGAAATTGCCATAGATGCAGAAATAAGCCTTTCGGAAATTACGCCGAAATTTTTCAGAATCATGAATCAACTGTCGCCTTTCGGACCGCAAAATATGAAACCTGTTTTTATGTGCGGCGGGTTGCGTGACAATGGTTACGGCAAAAAAGTGGGTTCCGACGAAACACATTTAAAACTGAATCTTTTTGAAGGCACCAATCAAACTACTTACAACGCCATCGGTTTTGGCATGGGCGACAAACACGAAATCACGCAAAATAAAAACGCGTTTAAAGCCGCTTTTTGTATCGATGAAAATGAGTGGAATGGCTATAAAACATTGCAACTTTTGCTGAAAGATAT
>DATIRG010000512.1:0-1841 GCA_035470005.1 Lutibacter sp.
AGGTTACGGCACTTTTAAGGGGAACGAAAATTCAAATCCGGTTTATGGAGAAAAAGGAAAATTACATCAGGAAAATGAAACCTTAATTGGGGTTATTTTTGAAAAACACAAGGAAAGAAATATCCTTTCCGCGCTTTTTGAATCGCATCCTTATGAAGAAGTTGCCTATGAAATAGTTTCTTTGGAGAACACAAATCAGGAAATTGGGTTGGGAATGATCGGTGAATTGGGGGAAGAAAAAAGCGAAACTGAATTCCTGAATTTCTTAAAAAACACCATGAATTCAAAAGGCATTCGCCATTCGGGATTGCTGGGAAAACCCATTAAAAAAGTCGCTGTTTTAGGAGGCTCCGGAAGCTTTGCCATTGAGAAAGCCATTGAAGCCGGCGCCGACATTTATGTAACCGCAGATATCAAATATCACGAGTTTTACAAAGCTGAAAATAAACTGGTTATTGCAGATATCGGACACTACGAAAGTGAACAATTCACAAAAAATCTTTTAGTTGATATACTTACAAAAAAATTTCCTAATTTTGCAATCATTTTATCACAAAAAAATACAAATCCAATTTATTACTTATAATATGGCTAAAAGCAAAGAAGTTACTGTTGAAGAAAAGTTAAGAGCTCTTTATGATTTACAATTAATTGATTCAAGAATTGATGAAATTAAAAGCGTAAGAGGTGAATTACCTTTAGAAGTTGAAGATTTACAAGATGAAGTTATTGGTTTAAACAAAAGACTTGTTAATTTGGACGAAGAAGTAGCTGCCCTTAAAAAAGAAATTACCGACAAAAAGTTGGTTATTGATGAAGCAAACGCTTTGGTTAAAAAATATACAGAACAACAAAAGAAAGTTCGCAACAACAGAGAATTCAATTCAATCAGCAAAGAAACTGAATTTCAAGAACTTGAAATTGAATTGGCTGAAAAAAGAATTAAAGAGCACAGAGCCAAGATTGAGCAAAAAAACGAAGTGATTGAAGGTACAAAAGTAAACCTTGCCAGAAAAGAAGAATTGCTTAAACATAAGGCTGCTGAACTGAACGATATCATGAGCGATACCGAAAAAGAAGAAAATATTTTACTGGAAAAATCTAAAGAATACGCTGAATTGATTGACGACAACTTATTGTCGGCCTACAATAGAATCAGAACAAACGTAAAAAATGGCTTGGCAGTAGTTTCTATTGAAAGAGGTGCTTCAGGCGGATCATTTTTCACCATTCCACCACAAAGACAAGTAGAAATTTCAAGTCGCAAAAAAATTATTACCGATGAATACAGCGGCAGAATTTTAGTTGACGGCGCTTTGGCGGAAGAAGAAAGAGAAAAAATCGAAAAACTTTTAAAGTAAATTTCCATAAAAAGGCTTCCAAATCGGAAGCCTTTTATTTTTTAGTCGCTTTGATGGAATAAAGCAACGGAAATAATTTTTCACCACCTTTTTGCACAAACATTCCATCTTCAGTTTCCTCCATTTCCGGCAACACATTATAAGGCGATTTTTCAAATTCGTGCAAAAATTCGATATGAAGTCCGGTAGCCGTTAATGCCGAAACAACTTCTCCCAAACCGTGATTCCAGCCATATTCCTTGCTAATAATATCAGCATCTTTATTGGTGTAAGTTCCTTTGTATTCTTCATAAATCACCTCGCTATTTTGATAAGGATAAATCAATTTTGGCGGTGTTTGCAAATAATCGAACATCCAAACAATTGGGTGAAATTCAATCAAATAAAACACACCTTCTTTATTGAGTTTTTCGGCAATAATTTCTCCCCAAGTTTTTAAATCGGGCAGCCAGCCAATAACGCCGTAAGAGGCGAAAACAA
>DATIRG010000513.1:0-8134 GCA_035470005.1 Lutibacter sp.
ACTCCATGAAGTTATTCGTTTGTCTGGGATGAACCTGGTAATCAATGATATGGATATTCCTTTAATTATTAAAGTCGCTTCCATTCCAAAGGAAAGAATGCAGGTTTATTTTATTGACAACGATGAGTATTTTAAAAGAAAAGCATTATTTTCTGATGAAGACAATAACTTATTTGAAGACAATGATGAACGGGCTATATTTTTTGCAAAAGGTGTTGTGGAAACTGTAAAAAAATTGAATTGGTCGCCAGATATTATTCACGTAAACGGCTGGATGGCTTCACTCTTACCATTGTACATTAAAGAATATTATAAAGACGACCCCTTGTTTTCAAACAGTAAAATAGTGACTTCTCTATACAATACTGGTTTTGATGGTACTTTAAATGACAAGTTCTTTGATAAAATTAAGTTTGATAACATTAACGAGTCTAAATTTAAATCAATATCCAATCCAACCTACACAAATATTTTAATTAATGCCATTGAAAATTCTGATGCGGTAATTAAAGCGAGCGAGCAGCTTCCAAGTGATTTGCTCGATTATTTAAAAACCTGCGAAAAACCTGTACTGGATTATTTTCCAATCAGCGAATTTGACAGTGCCTACACCAATTTTTACTTAACTAAAGTTTTATCATAAAAAATCCAACATTTATATATGGCAATTAAAGTTGTACATGCTTTAAAATACTTAGGGCTACTCTCACTAGTGTTTTTTACTATAATTTCATGCGAAAAGGAAATTGAAAGTATTGGCGTTAACCTTGTTGACAATAATAATTTCACCACAGATAAAAAAATATCAGAAGTTATTACCACTAATGAAAATATTGAAAGAGTGCCCGCCAGCGGCGTTGCACAATATTTATTGGGTGTTTATTCTGATAATGAATTTGGCACTTTGAAGGCGTCAATTGTGTCACAATTAAATCTTCCTGTTACGGGAGATGCTTATAATTACGGAACAAATTACGGCATAGATTCCGTTTTGTTGTTTATTCCATTCCAATCTACCAAATCAGCAGATAAATATAGCGACGGAAAACCAAAATTTTCTATTGATTCTGTCTTTGGAAATCCTGATGTTGCATTTCAATTAGGAATTTACGAGCTAAAAACGTACTTAAACACGTTAGATCCAAACGATCCGTCAAAACCTGCAATTTATTATTCCGACAAGGAATTTCAAAAAGGAGATACGCCGTTTTATTTAGGGAATTTCAAGGTCAATCCAAATGATACTGTGGCTTATATAAAAAGATATATGCCTAATGGAATAACCTCTTATACAAAGGATACCATCAAACAAACCGATAAAAGTCCGACTATTAAAATACCTTTAAATGAAAATTTGGTGAAACAAATTTTTGTGAATAATGCTGCTGGAGCCGAGTTTCAATCGCTTGACAATTTTCAACGATATTTTAGAGGTTTCTATATTGAAGCCACATCATTAACTTCCAATAAATCTCACTTAGTTTCATTGGCAATGGCAAATGCTAAGATGATTATTTATTATTCAAAAGATGAAGATGAAGGCGCTACTGTAGATTTAAACGGAAATAAAATTAATGGTGAGCTGGGCGTCAGAACCAAACACAACTTTGAATTTGCGTTTGGGACCATAAAATCAAATGTGCTTAAAAGAGATTACTCAGTTTCACACCAAAGCGGTGAAGACAGGTTGTATGTTCAGGGAGCAGCAGGTTCCATAGCCACTATTAAATTGTTTAACAATGAAAATTTGGTTGATTTACAAGATAATAATTGGCTGATAAATGATGCAAATTTAATTTTTTATGTTGATCAAAATGCAGCGAGTGATATTGTTCCGGAGCAATTGTTTATTTACAATTACTCTGAAAATCTGCAGTTCACTGATGTTATGACAGAAGGATTGGCAGCTGTTGGAGGCTTTTTGGAAAGAGACGACAATGGCAAACCTTACCGTTATGTTTTTAAAATTACAGATTATATATCAAGACTGTTAAAAGCAGACGAGGCATTGGATTTAGTTGAAATAGGGTTAAAAGTTTACAACCCTTCTGACACTCCTTCAGCTATTGATGACACTAAAAATAAGGATTATAGCTGGACACCAAAAGGCGTGGTCTTGTTTGGAGATGACCCAAGTTTTGGCGATAAAAAAGTAAAACTTGAAATATCTTATACAAAATTAAATAATTAAAATAAATTACAATGTGCGGAATTGCCGGTTATTTAGGATTTAGAAAAGCGTACCCTATAGTTATTAACGGTTTACAGCGTTTAGAATACAGGGGTTACGACAGCGCAGGAGTTGTATTGGTTGATGGCAATGAAATGAGCCTTTTTAAAACAAAAGGAAAAGTTTCAGATTTAAAAAAAATCATGAAACAAAAAAATGTGGAAGGCAATTTGGCTTTAGGTCATACGCGTTGGGCAACACACGGTGTTCCTAATGATGAAAATTCCCATCCGCATCTTTCAAATTCCGGAAATTTAGTGATTGTTCATAATGGAATTATCGAAAACTACGACACCATAAAAAAGGAGCTGATCACCAGAGGTTATACTTTTAAAAGCGACACAGATACTGAAGTTTTAATAAATTTAATTGAAGAAGTTAAAATCAAAAATAATTGCAAATTGGGCTATGCGGTTCAAATGGCGCTAACCAGCGTAGTTGGAGCTTATGCCATTGCTGTTTTTGATATTTCAAAACCCAATGAAATCATTGTTGCTAAATTGGGAAGTCCAATTGCCATTGGAATCGGAGAAAATAATTCAGAATTTTTTGTTGCGTCAGACGCATCGCCTTTTATAGAATACACTCGAAATGCCATTTATTTAGAGGATGAAGAAATCGCAATCATTAAATTAGGTGAAGATATTAGAATTCGTAAAATACACAACAATGCGGAAGTTGTACCTGATATTCAGCAATTAAAGCTTAATTTAGAGCAAATTGAAAAAGGGGGTTACGAACATTTTATGTTGAAAGAAATTCATGAGCAGCCCAATGCTATTTTGGATGCTTACAGAGGAAGACTTTTAGCCTCAAAAGGTTTGATAAAAATGGGCAGTGTTGATGACAATATTGCAAGATTTTTAAATGCAAATCGTATCGTAATTGTTGCCTGCGGAACCTCTTGGCATGCAGGATTGGTGGCTGAATATTTGTTCGAAGATTTGGCGCGTATTCCTGTTGAAGTGGAATATGCATCCGAGTTTAGATATAGAAATCCAATCATAAATAAAAACGATATTGTTATTGCAATTTCACAATCTGGTGAAACCGCCGATACCTTGGCTGCCATAAAATTGGCAAAATCTAAAGGCGCTTTTGTCTTTGGGGTTTGTAATGTAGTTGGATCTTCCATAGCAAGAGAAACAGATACGGGTGCCTATACGCACGCCGGACCGGAAATTGGGGTGGCATCAACAAAGGCATTTACAACGCAAATAACTGTACTTGCTTTAATTGCATTGAAACTGGGCAATTTAAAAGGAGAACTTTCCAATTCTATGTTTAATCATTATATTCAAGAAATGAGCTTAATTCCAGGAAAAGTGGAAGAGGTTCTGAAAATGGATAAAGAAATAGAAAAAATTGCTGCAATTTATAAAGATGCGCCAAATTGTTTGTATTTAGGACGTGGATTTAATTTTCCTGTAGCGCTTGAAGGGGCTTTAAAATTGAAAGAAATTTCCTATATCCATGCAGAAGGTTATCCTGCCGCAGAAATGAAACACGGGCCAATTGCCTTAATTGATGAGCATATGCCGGTTGTGGTTATTGCAACTAAAAGGGGACATTACGATAAAGTGGTAAGCAACATTCAGGAAATTAAAGCCCGTAACGGTAAAATAATAGCAATTGTCACCAAAGGTGATACCGTTGTTAAGGAAATGGCGGACCACGTAATTGAAATTCCGGAAACCGAAGAGGCTTTTGTTCCACTTTTGTCTACAATTCCATTGCAATTGTTATCCTATTATATCGCCGTGATGCGCGGTTGTAATGTGGATCAGCCAAGAAATTTGGCGAAATCTGTAACGGTTGAATAAAGTTATTTAGGATTCAAGTTGACCGACTTTTTTCGGTCACTTATAAACAATAAAAACATTAGGGGTTCCGCTTTGCGGAACCCTTTTCATTGTAAGAAAATACAGCGCCTAAATTGCCTCAGCACTTGTTTTTAATTATTGGCCCTAAAACAATTAGGCAATTCTTCAAGATATTATATATAAATATTTGAATAGATTAACAAAACTAGCTAATTGTAAAGCGATTTTAAATACTGGATGCTACAATCAGTATGAGATTGTAAAGGCTTAAGCCAAAAACAAGTAAAACAATAGTAAGGAAAATCACCAATTGGGTGTTTCTTTCAAAATTAATTTTTTTCATAGCGATTTTTAGGATTCTCATTGGGGTTTTTAAAATAATTTTAAATTCATATGTTTAAAACTGATGGCAAAAGTATTATATTTTGAAAAGGTTTCATAATAATTGAACAGGAATCGATTATCTTTTTTGATTATTTATACTCATTTTAATTAATATTTTTTTAATCAACTGATGCGTAGTTTTCTAACCGTCGATTGAAATATCATTTTGATATTGCGTCATGTATCATCGTATGATTTCCGTTGTTCCATAATGTTAAAATATCGGTTGCCACTTGAGCACCGCTGCCTGCAGCAATAGCAAACTGACTTCTCCATCCGGCCAAAATGCCTGCTGCATAAATTCCTTCAGCGACCAAATGATTGTTGTTTTTTAACATTACACGTTCTTTTTGCGGAGGCAAACTGTGGTGCGGAATTACATATTGCATAAGGCCTTCAATGTTAAAAAGATTTGAAGGGCCAACAGCGATAACAACTGATTTTGCGAGGTAAGAATTTTTATTGGTGATTACCGTAAAATTCGGAAATTCTCCTTCAATTTTGCTCACTTTTTCATTGTCAATCTGAATGACATGCGGATACAAATCAGAAAGTTGAGCGAGTCCATCTGCCAAAACCTGATCGCCTCTTGTTCCTTTTTTTAATCCCAATACATTGTTTAGGATGGCTTCATTTAATGCCGAACTTTTTTGGTGCACAACAATCCCAATTTTTTTATTACTGGCAAATGGTTTGTGAACAGCCGATCCTAAAATTAATGCGCAAGAAAGTCCGGCTGAACTTCCGCCTATGATTAACACGTCGAATGTGTTCATATTTAACTATTTAATTTTGAAATAATCCCTGTATGTTCGATGTGAATAGTTTAACGGCTATTGCCAAAAGCACAACGCCAAATACTTTTCTGATGATATTGATTCCGTTTTTGCCTATAACTTTTTCAATTTTTACTGAAGTTTTAAGCACAATATACAAGAATATGGTGTTTATAATAATGGCAAATACAATATTTATGGTTGAAAATTCAGCCCTTAACGATAACAAAGTTGTTAAACTTCCCGGGCCGGCCAATAATGGAAATGCCAACGGAAATATCGAAGCTGTTTTGGCATTCGTTTCTTCTTCTTTGTAAAGGGAAATTCCTAAAATCATTTCCAACGCTAAAAAGAAGAGAATAAATGATCCTGCAACAGCAAAAGAATTCACATCAATGCCGATTAAGTTTAAGATGCTTTTTCCCAAAAACAGGAATGCAATCATAATAACACTGGCAACGATGGCAGCTTTTCCTGAGTGCAGGCGACCAAATTTTACGCGTAAATCAATAATAATCGGAATGCTTCCAATAATGTCAATTACTGCAAACAACACCATGGTTGCAGTAACTATTTCTTTAAAATTTATTTCCATCATAAACCTTTTTTTAACAGATTGGCAAAAGTATCCAATCAAAAATTGATTTATAACAAAAGTAATGTAAAAAAATAGTTATTTTTGCCGAATGTTTCAATTAGGAAAAACCATAGTTTCAGAAGAGATTATAGAGAAAGAATTCGTCTGTAATTTATCGGCCTGTAAAGGCAAATGTTGTATTGACGGAGAAGCCGGCGCTCCGTTGGATGAAGATGAATTGCTGATACTTATGGATATTTATCCGAAAGTGAAACCTTTTTTAAGACCGGAAGGAATTGAAGCCATTGAAGACCTAGGCCTTTTCACTATGGATGAAGGTGAGTATGAAACCACTTTAATCGACGGAAAAGACTGCGCCTATTCCATATTTGATGAAAATAACATCGTTAAATGTGGTATTGAAGAAGCTTACAATCAGGGTGCTATTGATTGGAAAAAACCAATTTCTTGCCATTTATATCCAATAAGAATTACTACATACAGCGAATTTTCAGCAGTAAATTACCATCATTGGCCAATTTGCGATGATGCCTGTACGTTGGGTGCCGCATTGCAGGTGCCGGTTTACAAATTTGTGAAAGATGCTTTAATCAGAAAATTTGGTGAAGACTGGTATTCGGAACTTGAAAAGATTGCAGAAAAACACGTTAAGCAATAACATTTATAGCACGAAAATATGGGCGTTAAAAGCATCTTATTTTTAGTGCTCTTTTTTGATTTGGCGTTTTCGTTGAAACTGCCTAATGCCTGGTGTCGAAATTCAAATATTTTTCAATCCCTTAAAAATCAATTGATAACAATATTGTTTTTTTAAATGAAATTAAGCAATAATGTTAAAAACTCGATAACAAATGTGAATAAGTAGTCCTTTTTGGTGTCTATTTTTTTTCAATATTTGCTTTACTCGTTTTTTACCAATAAAAACTACTAACTAACTTTAAATAAAACACGATTCATGTCATTTCTAGAACCCATTCTTCAGCCTAATAAAAATCGATTTGTGATTTTTCCAATTCAACATCAAGATATCTGGGAATGGTATAAAAAGCAGGAAGCAAGCATCTGGACTGCAGAAGAAATTGATTTGCACCAGGATGTGATTGACTGGGAAACAAAATTAAATGATGACGAGCGTTATTTCATCAAACATATTCTGGCTTTTTTCGCGGCTTCTGATGGTATTGTAAACGAAAATTTGGCTGAAAATTTTGTGAGTGAAGTGCAATATTCCGAAGCAAAATTCTTCTATGGTTTTCAAATAATGATGGAAAACATTCATTCTGAAGTGTATTCGTTGCTCATAGACACTTATGTTAAAAATGAGGCTGAAAAAGACCAGTTGTTCAATGCCATTGATGTTTTTCCCGCCATTAAAGAAAAAGCAGATTGGGCCTTAAAATGGATTGAAAGTCCAAGTTTTGCAGAGCGATTAATTGCGTTTGCTGCTGTCGAAGGCATCTTTTTCTCTGGAAGTTTCTGTTCCATATTTTGGTTAAAAAAGAGAGGTTTAATGCCCGGATTGACTTTTTCAAATGAACTGATTTCGCGCGATGAAGGAATGCACTGCGATTTCGCCATTCATCTGCATAACAATCATATTGTAAATAAGGTTCCGAAAGAACGGATCACAGAAATTTTGACCAATGCGCTCGATATTGAACGTAAATTTATTACGGAATCTTTGCCGGCAAGTTTAATTGGCATGAACGCCAAATTAATGTCGCAATATCTGGAATTTGTTACCGACCGATTATTGACGGAATTTAATTGCGATAAAGTATACAATTCCTCAAATCCGTTCGATTTTATGGAAATGATTTCTTTGGAAGGCAAAACCAATTTCTTTGAAAAACGCGTTTCAGAATATCAAAAAGCCGGCGTAAAAAGCGGCACAGGAACAGGAAGCATCAGTTTTGATGCGGAATTTTAAGGATTTACGATTTACGATTTTTGAATTACGATTGTTATAAAAATCGTAAATCAAAAATATTTCAGAAACTAACTAACTAAATATAACTAAAAAAATGTTTGTACTAAAAAGAGACGGCAAAAAAGAGCCGGTGATGTTCGATAAAATCACCGCCAGGGTTCGAAATATGTGTTACGGATTGAGCAGTCACGTAGATCCTGTAAAAGTTGCCATGCGCGTAATTGAAGGATTGTATGATGGCGTTTCAACTTCTGAACTTGACAATTTAGCTGCAGAAACTGCTGCAACCATGACGGTGCAACATCCCGATTATGCCAAGCTTGCTGCACGTATCGCCGTTTCAAACTTACATAAAAACACCAAGAAAGTTTTTTCTGAAGTGATGGCCGATTT
>DATIRG010000514.1:0-1583 GCA_035470005.1 Lutibacter sp.
AAAAAATCGAGCATCGGGAAATTCCCTATTTTTTGGGTGTTTTGCAATACAAATTCACTTAAAAGCGGATTGTAAGCACCGGCATTAAATTCAGTAAAATACTTAACGGTTACCCCAGTTTGTAAAAACAAAGGTTTTCCTTTGAACAAATAACTTGAAAAATACAAGGTGTTTCTTGTCACAATTTCAGGAACTCTAAAAAATGATTCCCCGCTGGAAACATTTTGGTACATGACCGTATTGTCTAGCGTAAATTTTCTGAAAGTGATGGAATTGCGCACTGTAACCTTTAAATAGTTCAAGGTTTCGTTGGCTTGAGCGGCCTGTGAATTTTCATCAAAATAGGTGTAATTGTCGATGAGGTTATAACTGGCGTTGATGCTTGCCCAATTTTTATAGCTGAATTCTGCCCCAATATTTTTTATTTGCTCATTTTTGAAATTGTTTTGCCAGTTGTAATCTTTGTAATCACTTTGGTACAACAACTTGTTAAAATCAGCCGATTTTGAAGTGATTTCCGCAAATCCTTTGAAACTGTAAACGCTGTCTTTTTTAAACATCACCGAACCTTTAATGGAGTTTCCTGTTAAATCGCCCGCAATAATGGAGCTCGCATCGGCATTCAAAAATAATTTTCCAAAGTTTGTTTTCCAATCCGCTCCAACGGCAATAACATTTCCTTTTAACTTCTCGGGAATAGTTTGGTCATCCAAATACAAAATGCTGCTGTATTGATAATTATAGTTGAAGTAATTCGCTTTTGCCCTTAAAATTCCTACGTAAGGCGCTTCAAATTGCAGGTAAGCTTCGTTGTTCATTTTTTGATAGGAAGTATGGTCTACAATGTTATCATCATAAGCTTCGCCAAAAATTGAATTCACAGCCGCTTGCCTAAATCGGTAATGCTGGGTTTCATACATAAAAGAATGACCCAGTTTCATTCCGTAATTTGCCTTTTTATCTATGGCGATGAATTGACTTGAATCAACTTTGAGTGTTGCAGCAACAATTAATAAAGAGTCAATTTTCTTTATTTTAATGGCGCGAATTGAATCAAGTTTAAGGGTATCTTTTTTCGTTAAAGGGGTTTCTTTAACCAAAGCTTCAACATTGATAACCGGATTTTCTTTGGATATTTTGGTTTTGGCGAGGTCGGCCTTTTCCTTTTTGGTTGGATTTGGTTTTTTTGAAGCAGTGATAATATTGGATTTCATCAAATAGGAAACCGTATCTTTTTTCAGCGTTTCAATTTGTTTTAAAGTTGAATTATAATCTCTTATCTTATCTGAAAGCTCGGCATTGTGCTTTTCGGCTTTATTTTCTCTGGAAAACAAATTGATGTTATGATCCAAAAAATAGCGTTTTCCTTCAAACATAGTATTGGCATCCACATAATTGACTTCCAAACGGCCTCTATCTGTATAATTGGGATCATCAATTTCAAAATACGCAATGGAAGCTTCTGTCAATCCGCCATTTTCGTTGTTCAACAAGTCGAACGACATATAATGCGCTTTCAGGGAATAGAATTTATTTTTCGACTGATAATTGACGGATGTCCTGAAATTCCCGTGGCTTGCCAA
>DATIRG010000515.1:0-1561 GCA_035470005.1 Lutibacter sp.
TTTTAAATTAGAATTAAATTCACAGTAAATGAAACGATTTTTAATTCATATTTCGCAGGGATACAGTATTCCTATTGGCAAACCGCTTCAAAAAGAAATAAGGGAAAGGGGTTATGAAGTAAAATGGTTTTCTGAAACGGAAAACGCAAAAAAGTATCTGACAGCCGAGGAAGAATTGTTGGAAACGATACAGGAAGTTATGGATTACAATCCGCACATTGTATTGGTGGCCACAGATTCAGTTCCTCATTTTTTTCCCGGAATCAAAGTTGAAATTTTTCATGGTTTTTTGGTTAATAAATGGAGTTTTAAAAAGGGACATTTTAGAATCAGGGGATTTTTCGATTTATATTGTACCCAGGGCCCTTCTACAACTGGACCTTTTAATGAGTTAAAAAAGAAACACGGCTATTTTGAAGTGGTGGAAACCGGCTGGTCAAAAGTGGATCCCTTGTTTGAAGAAACCAATACGCTGCAAAGAATTAACGACAAACCTACGGTGCTGATTTCTTCGACCTTTACAACACGATACAGTTTGGCCAAAATCCCTGAGGTTTATGAAGAAATAAAAAGATTGTCACTTCTGGGGAAATGGCAATTTTTGGTGATTCTTCACCCAATGATGGATCCTGCCATCGTTGAAAAATTCAAAAACCTGGAAAACGAAAATCTGAAGTATTTCGACACCACTGATATTATTCCGATCTTAAAAATAGCGGATGTGATGTTTTCCGACACCACTTCGGCCATTCCTGAATTTATATTGCAGCGAAAACCGGTGGTTACCTTTAGAAATACCAAACCTTTGCCTCATTTAATGAACATTGAAAAGGTGGAGGATATTGAAAAAACCATTGAAAAAGCATTTTCTTACCCAAAAGAAGTTTTAAAAGAGATTGATGAGTATATCGAATATACGCATCCTTACAGGGACGGAAAATCAAGCAAAAGAATTGTGGATGCCACTTTGGCTTTTTTAGAAAAAGACAGGTCTTACTTAAAGAAAAAACCGCTAAATCTGTTAAGGAAATTTAAAATGCGGAAAAAACTGGGTTATTGGACTTTAAAATTGTAAAAAAGACAATTACAGTGAAAATTTCTGAAAATTAATTAAAACACTAATTTAATCAGCATTGAAAAATACGCCAAAAATATCTGCACTTTTAATAACTTTTAATGAAGAAAAATTTATTAGAGACTATATTTTATCTATGGATTTTGTGGATGAATTGATTATCGTGGATTCTTTCAGTACAGATAAAACCTGCGATATCATTAAAGAATTTCCGCATGTAAAATTGTATCAACGCAAATTTGACGATTTTTCAAGTCAAAAAAATTATGCCATTGAACAAGCGTCCAATAATTGGATCATCTTTTTTGATGCAGATGAAGTAATTCCCCAAGCTTTAAAAGAAGAAATTATTGCAAAGGTTGCGGACGAAACTGAAGAAATTGCTTTTTGGATTTATAGAACAACCATTTATATGGGGAAAGAAATTCGCTATAGTGGTCTTCAAAATGACAAGGTAATTCGCCTTTTTAAGAAAGAATTCTGCCG
>DATIRG010000516.1:0-3465 GCA_035470005.1 Lutibacter sp.
GAATTCTTCTTGGGTTTTTAAATTTTTATAATCGTCATTTCTAAACATTTTCAAATAAAGTTCCAATTGTGTTGGCGTTCTGTAACCCGTTAAAGGTGTAATAAAATTGGCTTCTTCGTCTAAAAACAACAAGGTAGGATAGGCTCGTATTCCAAAAAATCCCGACAATTCGTGTGAGCTGTTTCTTCCGTTTGAATTTGGGTTAAAACCAGGATTTGTGTATTTTTTTCCTTTAAAATTCACTGTTTCGTTGCCTTCAGCATTAAATTTAACCGAGTAATAGTTTTCATTCATATAAGCGATTAAATCAGGATTTGAAAAAGTATTTTTATCCAACAATTTACAAGGCCCGCACCAAACGGTATAGGCATCAACAAATATTTTTTTGGGTGTAACTTTCTGTGCTTTAACAGCTTCTTCAAAACTCATCCAATTAATTCCTTGTGCAGAAATTGAAAGGCTGAATAAAGCAATTGTTAAAATAAATATTTTTTTCATGTTTATTAATTTTACGTTTATCTGAACGTTTGACGCAATAACGTTGCCAAATTTACAAAGTTTTTTAAATTATTTTACACCGTGCATTAATTTTTTCAAAACCGGATTTAACGATAACGCAATAAGACCGATTATAATTGGCACAAATGTAAATATCAAAAAGAAAGTTGAAATGTCATATTTCTCCGTGATAACGTCAATCATTGCACCCATTTGTCCTGATGTTTTGTTACCAATGGCCAATGCCAAATACCAAACACCGAACATAAAGGCAATCATTCTGGCCGGCACCAATTTACTGACGTATGAAAGTCCGACCGGCGACACGCAAAGTTCTCCCAACGTATGAAACAGGTAAGCGAGGATTAACCAAACAATGCTTACCGAAGCAGTTTTGGCACCTTGCGGAATTCCTGCAGCACCATAAGCCAAAAAGGCAAAACCAATTCCCAGAAAAAATAAACCGATGGCATATTTATTGGCCGGTTTCGGATTGTACTTGCTTTCCCACCATTTTGAAAAAAGTGGTGCAAAAGCAATAATAAACAAAGAGTTTAAAATTAAAAACCACGTGGCGGGAATTTGAATTTCATTGTCTTTTTTTCTTAAAACGGTCGCATCAATATTCGTATTAATCAATGCTGCCTGTTCGGCTGTTAAATATTTATAATTTGCCCCTTTTTTATCAATATCGATAATGGCTATTTTATCGTTTTGCACAAAATCGTTGGCAGATCTTATCACTGTTGTATTGTCTATCAAAACTGCATTTTCAGGAATAATGGTTTTTGCAGTGATTGGAAAATCTTTCACGGTTGCCTCTCCATTTTCGTTTGTTTCGGTTACCTGATAGGTTTTATAGCTTATTTCATAGGAATACGTATTAAAATTGGTGTTGACTTTCCAAATAATCAATCCCCAGATCAGGATAAAACTGAATCCCAACACCATATTTGCCAATAAATACTTTTTAAAAGTTTGTTTAAAAAACAAAAAGAGCACCCAGGTAATAATTGCCACAGGAACAACAGTGATAATTACATCAACAAAATTAAAAATCGTTGCGGAATTTCCTGATAAGATTCTGCTGGTATAATCTTTTGCAAAAATACTCATAGAACCACCCGCCTGTTCAAAGGAAGCCCAAAAGAAAATAATGAAAAATGCAAAAATCACTACGGCAAACATTTTGTCTCGTGTAACAGGACTATATCTTACAATTCTTGAGCCCAAAAGGTATATAAATAATAAAAGTGTAATGATGATGGTGGTACCTGAATAATCTTTTCCGCCAAATTCCAAAAAGTTAACAGCCCCAATTTTAGACAAAGGATCGTTAATAACCCAGGTTAAACCTGCAACGGCAACAATAATTATCAGTATTCTGTCTATTAAAGTAAAAGGATTTAATTGATCCTCAACTTCTGTTTTTTCATCAATTTTAATGGTTTTATCTTCTTTGTTTGGTTTTTTTCCAACATCACCAAAAATGTTTTGAGATAAGGTAAATTGAAGTAAGCCCAAAAGCATAAAAATACCTGCCAAACCAAAGCCCCAACTCCAGCCAAGAATTTCGCCTGCATATCCGCAAAGCATAATTCCTAAAAAGGCACCTGCGTTTACGCCCATATAAAAAATGGTGTAAGCGCCATCTTTTTTCTCAGGAAAATCTTTGTACAGCACAGAAATAAAAGAAGTCATATTAGGCTTAAAAAAACCTGTTCCAATAACCAATAAACCCAAACCAGTATATAAAAAAAACGGGTTGGATTCAATGGCCATACTTGCGTGGCCTAAGGTCATAATAACCGCACCAATAATAATGGCACGCCTGTTTCCCAAGTATTTGTCGGCCAAAGTTCCGCCTATGATTGGCGTTAAATATAACAAGGCAAGATAAGTTCCATACAATGCCAAAGCATTTTCACGAGGCCAATCCCATCCGCCAATTCCCAAAGCGCTTACTAAAAATAGCACCAATAAGGCGCGCATTCCATAAAATGAAAAACGTTCCCACATTTCTGTAAAAAATAAGACGAAAAGTCCGGCCGGATGACCTAAAACCTGTGTTTTAAAAAAGTCGTTTCTTGATTTGTCCATAAGTATTTTTTTCTGCGTTTGATATTGTTTGCAATTTAAAAAAACGCTTCTAGAATAAGAAGCGTTTTTAACAATTTAAAAATTATAGTTCTTTGGCCTCTTTTGGTCTAATAACCAAACGGTCATATACGGTTAATGCGATAATGGTAACGATGCCAATGGCAACAATAACATACCAAATTTTGTTTGGATTGTAAGTGTCCCAAATAAGTTGTGTCATTTCATTTTGTGTCATCCCCAATTTTTCAGAGGCTGCCGCGAAATAATCGTTTTTAGAAAATTCTTTGGTTACTTCAGGCATTGCTATGGCTCTTTTTGCCATTTCTGTTTGAAGCAAACTCAATTTATCGGACCAGGCCTGGTATAAATTTCCGGAGATAAAAGTGGTGATGAAATTCCCTAAAAATATAGGCAAAAAATAAGTTCCCATATACAAAGCTTCTTTTCCTTTTGGAGAAATTAAGGCAATAAAGGAAGAAAACGTTGGATTCGTCATCATTTCTCCAACAGCAAAAATCACAATCCCTAAAATGGTAAATAATCCGTTTCCTGTGTAAAAAGTGATTCCTATACCGATGGAAGCAATAATAAAACCGGTAATCATGGCACTTACGTGACGCATTTTTAACACAAAATAAGAAACCATCAATTGAAACAAAATAATGGCTCCTGCATCAATGTTGATCAACATTTCAGGGTTTACAGAATCTCCGCCCCCGCTCATAAAGCTTGCCAGCCAAGGAGAAACTTGCGCAATAGAATCATGCAATGCTCTTGTGTTTACCCAATCTTCAATAAAAGTGGGAAGTGTGTAAAAAAGTTGGTTAAACATAGTCCAAAAACCAACCATAATAACCAATAATACAG
>DATIRG010000517.1:0-1631 GCA_035470005.1 Lutibacter sp.
TTAAAAGAAAAATTGGTAAATCCGGATTGGAAACCCGACTTCGGTCCAGCGGAATTTAACGAAACTGTGGTAAAAACTGGCGCTATTGCGATTTCTGCACGCGATTTTTTAATTGCCTACAATATCAATTTAAACACCACTTCCACCAGACGCGCAAATGCCATTGCTTTTGATATTCGGGAAGCAGGAAGGGTAAAATATGAAAACGGCGTTTCAGGGAAAGTGATGCTGGATAAAAACGGAGAACCGGTTCGGATTCCTGGGAAATTAAAAGCCGTTAAAGGAATTGGCTGGTATATTGAAGAATACGGAATTGCACAAATTTCCTATAATTTAACCAATATCAACATCACTCCTATGCACATTGCATTTGATGAAACCGAAAAATGTGCCATTGAAAGAGGTTTGCGCATTACAGGATCGGAATTGATTGGATTGATTCCTTTAAAAGCAATGCTGGACGCCGGAGATTATTTCTTGAGGAAACAAGAACGTTCTTTAGGAATTTCAGAAGCAGAAAAAATAAAAATTGCCGTAAAATCTTTGGGACTGGATGATTTAAAACCTTTCAACCCTAATGAAAAAATTATTGAATATTTGCTTAAAGACAATACAAAAAAACTGATTGATCTTACAGTGAGCGGCTTTGCCGAAGAAACTGCCGCAGAATCGATTGCGCCCGGAGGCGGTTCAATTTCGGCGTATGTAGGCACTTTAGGCGTTTCTTTGGGAACCATGGTTGCCAATTTATCGGCGCACAAAGCCGGTTGGGACGATAAATGGGAATTCTATTCCGATTGGGCTGTAAAAGGCCAGACCTACAAAAATAAATTATTGCAATTGGTGGATGAAGACACCAACGCTTTTAATAAAATTATTGATGGATTCAGAATGCCGAAAGTAACCGATGAAGAAAAAGAAGCACGCAAGCAAGCGATAGAAAAAGCGACAATTTACGCGACTGAAATCCCGTTTCAGGTGATGGAAACCGCTTATAATTCTATGGAAGTGATGCAGGCGATGCTTAAAGAAGGCATGCAAAGTTCCATTTCCGATGCCGGTGTTGGTGTTTTGTGCGCAAGAACCGCCGTTGTTGGCGCTTATTTTAATGTGAGAATCAATGCAAAAGATATCAAAGACAGGGTTTTCGCTGAAGGCATTTTGGCAAAAAGTGAAGTCATCTACAAAAAAGCTTTGGCTGCTGAAAAAGAGGTAATGGATTTTATCTTTTTGAAAGTTTAAAAAAGCAATATTTCTGGAAGGAATAGAGAAAATAGAATATACAAAAGAGACCAAAAAAGGTTAAAGTTAAACTGGTGAAGTTTAATTTTAACCTTTTTTTTATAACTTTTATTCCCCTTTTATAGGCTAGCCAGACTCGCTTTTATCATTTCGATTTTTGCCAAAGCATCAGCTTCTTTATTGCGTTCGTTTGCGATCACCTGTTCAGGAGCGCTGCTCACAAAACGTTCATTGCCCAATTTCTTTTGAACTGATTGCAAAAAACCTTCGGTATACTTTAGCTCTTCCAATAATTTTGCTTTTTCCTCATCCACATTGATTTCAGTTTCCATCGGAATAAAATATTCATTTGATTTTACACGATAACTTATAGCGCCTTCCACTTTTTC